>NZ_RWIL01000124.1:0-27743 GCF_009764635.1 Pseudomonas sp. PB103
GCGATGGCGGTGGATCAGATGGCATCGATTCAAGCTATGCCGACACCTTTCCCACAATGATCAGCAGTGTTGCCACTGTCTCTGCTCAAA
This sequence comes from Pseudomonas sp. PB103, assembly GCF_009764635.1. NCBI lineage: Bacteria > Pseudomonadati > Pseudomonadota > Gammaproteobacteria > Pseudomonadales > Pseudomonadaceae > Pseudomonas > Pseudomonas sp. PB103. Next base: position 91 of record NZ_RWIL01000124.1, read on the forward strand.
CAAATCCCTGTAGAAGTGAGCCTGCTCGCGATGAGGCAAGCCCAGTCAACATCCTCATTGGCTGAACCAACGCCATCGCGAGCAGGCTCACTCCTACAGAGTTCGGGGGTACATCCATAATCCCGGGCGACAGAAAAAACCTGTGGGAGCTGGCTTGCCAGCGATGGCGTCCGGTTGAACAGCCGACTCTTCAAATCTGGCCCAAATGGTCTAGCGTGAATGAGTCCCCTGCCCCACGGAGTTTCTACCCATGCCCCTCGTTCGCGTCGAAATCAAAAAACATCCCGATCCGACCTTCGCCAAACGCATCGGCGAGCAGATCTACGCCGCCATGCGCACAGCCATCAACGTCCCCGACCACGACAACTTCCAGATCCTCAACGAGCACGATGCCAACCACTTCATCTTCGACCCCGAATACCTCGGCATCCAGCGTACCGATCAACTGGTCATCATCCAGATCACCCTTAACGAAGGTCGAACGCTGGAGCAGAAGAAAGCCCTGTACCAAACCATCGCGCAGAACCTCAATACGCACCTGTCGATCCGCCTCGAAGACGTGTTTATCAATCTGGTAGAAGTGAAAAAGGAGAACTGGTCCTTCGGCAACGGCATCGCCCAATACGCCAATTGACAGCGGCACGGCGCAAACAGCATGATCGGCCTCATGAACCTTTGCGCGCTGCACCTCACCCGTACCACCACGACCGCCACCGGCGGGTCGTGGTGTTTGCGCCTGAGGTAAATCCAGCGCAGCAAACCCAAGGCCCCGCCAGCAATGGACGGGGCCTTGTTGTTTCTCCCGTCCGTGCGGCATTTTCAGCACCCAAGGAGAAGCACCATGCCCGCAGCACTGTTGATCATCGATATGCAGGTCGGCCTGTTCCATGGCCCGGAGAAACCTCACGAAGGCGAACGCACCCTCGCCAACATCCAGCAACTGATCAAAAAAGCGCGCCTGCAAAACGTGGTGGTCTTCGCCGTGCGCCACACCGGCCCGGAGGGTTCGCCTATTGCTGCCGGCAGTCCATTCTGGCAATTGCTGCCTGAACTTGGGCTGGACGCAGAAATCGATGTCCTCTTCAACAAATCTCGCCCCAACGCCTTCCACGGCACTGAACTGGCGCAGCAACTCACTGCCACACAGATCGACGACCTTTATATCGTCGGCATGAAAAGCCAGTTCTGCATCGACAGCACCTGCCGCGCAGCTGCCGACATGGGCTTCAAACCGCTGCTGGTCGCCGACGCCCACACGTGCATGGACACCGCGGCGCTGCCCGCCCAAGCCATCATCGACCACCACAACGCAACCCTCGGCGGTGCGTTCGCCCGGCTGATCAACAGCGCCGACGTGACGTTCTGACGAAGCGCCCGCGCGCGCCCCGTTTCAGCTCCTACACTGGCTGATACGGGGCAGCGGCCACCCTTGCCAAACCGCTCTGGAATCAGCACTCTGACACGACTTTTCGCGACCGACACAGCGACGATCACAGGAGCCGCGCAATGCCCGCCACCGTTCTGGTACTGGTTGAAACCATCAATGATTACTTGCCGATTCTCGAACATCAGGGCTTTCACCTGATTCTGGCGCCGACACCGGCTGAACGGGCACAAGCCATCGCCACCCACGGCGCGCGCATCGACGCGGTGCTGACCCGTGGCCCGCTGGGCCTCACTGCCGAGGAAATCGCCGCCCTGCCCGCGTTGAAAATCATCACGGTGATCGGCGCCGGTTACGAGCAGGTCGATCTGCAAGCGGCCAGCGATCGCGGGATCACCGTGACCAACGGCGCCGGGGTCAACGCCTCGTCGGTGGCTGACCACGCGATGGCGATGCTGTTGGCGTTGGTGCGCGACATTCCACGGTGCGATGCCGCGGTGCGTCGCGGCGAATGGCCGAAAATCATGCGCCCGTCGCTGGCCGGCAAGCGCCTGGGGATTCTCGGGTTGGGGGCGGTGGGCATGGCGATTGCCAAACGGGCGAACCTGGGTTTCGACATGCACATCAGCTATCACAGCCGCCAACTGCGCAGCGACGTGCCTTATGCGTTCTGCTCGACGCCGACCGAATTGGCGCGGGCCTCGGACTTTCTCATCGTCGCTACGCCGGGCGGCATCGGCACGCAGCATCTGGTGACGCGCCCAGTGCTCGACGCACTCGGCCCCAAGGGTTTCATCGTCAACATCGCCCGCGCCAGCGTGATTGCCACGGCGGACCTGATCACCGCGCTTGAACAGCGCAGAATTGCCGGCGCCGCGCTGGACGTCTTCGACCATGAGCCGCAAGTGCCCGATGCGTTGAAAACCCTGAGCAATGTGTTGCTGACCCCACATGTGGCGGGCCTGTCACCGGAAGCCACCCAAGGCACGGTCGAGTTGGTGGGCAAGAATCTCGCGGCGTTTTTCTCCGGTCAGCCGGTGCTGACGCCAATTGCGCTGCCGCCGAAACTCAACAACCAGCGCGTGCACTAAAGCACCCCGAGCAACGTCCACAATCGTCGCGATTCGGCATCGGCCGAGATCAATTCACCGAGCAGTTCGCTCAGCGGCTTGTTGCCCCACTCCACCCCGCGCCGAATCAGATACGGCACGGGGCTGTGGGGCTCGGTGCGGGCCAGATATTCAGCGATCAACAGCAATTGCCGGTAGGCCTCTTCGCGATTGGCCGGTTCGCGAAACACCTGCGCGATCGGCGCCGCTTCCTCAGGCTGCTCTGCAGCGGCAGGTACCTCGACCCGTGGCGGTGGTGAAGCCGGTTGCTGTGGGTGCATGGCGATAAATTCCTCAACCAGTGTCAGCAGCGCTTGAATAATGTCCTGCAGCGGTCGCACGCCTGGCCCCTGTTCACCCAGGTAGGCTTCACTCCAGGTGTCGAGCCGTTGCAGGTGTTGCAGGCTCAACAACAGATTGCCCTGGGTGCGCAGCCAGAACGCCAAGGGCGTTGCGCGCACCTGATCGTTGAGTTTCTTCTGTTCGTTGCGCGCGGTTTCCGCCGAACTCTTGGCGTTCTTGCTGTCGTTGGCCTGCACCTGCTGAACCTGCAAACGGCGCCAGACTTCCAGCGTACAACTCTCGAAATCGCTGTTGCGCGTACCGAACAACGGCACGCGCGTGAGCAAAATTTCACTGTAGCGACGCACCAGCCATTCCAGCGGAATCACCCGCCATGACTGGTCGCCGTCCTCGGCCTGCGGGTGCAAATGCTCGGGAAAGCGCTCACACAATCCGGCGATCAGCGCCAGGCTGCCGGGCAAGCCATCCAGCGCCTGCAAGTGCAGCCAGGCTTCGCCGAGCCAGGCGCTGAGCATCAGGTCCTTGCTGCGTTCGAGCAACAGCTGCGTCGTGAGCTTCTCGACTTCCGACCAGTTGGCCCGCTTCAGTGTCGATTGCCAGACACCGGTCGGCAGGCTGGCGTCGTCCTCTCGGCGCAGGTCGCGCAACTGGTCGAACTCGCGCTCGTAACGCAGATCGACCCCACAGGGCGCCTGCGTGCTGATGGGCGCAAGCAATTGCTCAATCAAATCCGGCAACGTGGTCGATGGCAGGCTCACAACCCCTCCTTCTGCGATTCAATGGCGGCGGTGCTGCTGGTCGCCTGAAACGGCGAACGCGGGGCGCGGGTGGGCAGCGGTGCAATCGACAGCGGCAATTTCGAGCCCTGACTCATCAACGACAAGCGCACGAACATCCGCGTGAATTCGCTGGTGACGCTGTCGCTGGACGCGGTCACCGGCAAACGCAAGGCCAGCGGAAACTCGGTGTAGTCCATGCTCGGCTGACGCTGCACCGAGAAATGCGCGCGCATCATGCGCAGCAGCGACCAAGGCCCGCCGTACTCCCAACCGGCTTCGAGGTCGCGCACCACCAGGTTCGGTTGCAGCGGATCGTTGACCGGGCGCTCCTTGCCGTTGCGCGCCCAGCGCAGGGTCAGGCGGATCGGCTGGCCGACCATCCAGCGCAGATTGGCTTGTTCGCCGGGCACCGGATAATTGATCTGTTGATTGCCGGCCAGCAGCCCGCCCGCGATCACTTGATCAGCGCCCTTCTCGTCATCGCGATCAGTGCGCCAGCGCACGTCCAGTTCGACGCCGAGAATGCCGCTCTTGTCGCGCACGAACAGCGGCGCCAGCCACGTACTGGCCTGCTTCAGACGATTGAGAAAGTCTGCCGCCGCCACACGTTCCGGGGTCTGATTGGTGGCCAGTCCCGCCTGCGCCACCGGCAAGCGTTTGTCGATCAGCTCCAGTAAATACTGGACCCGCGCCGGGTCGGCATCCTGCGCCTGCACACCGTTGGCAAAAGGAAACCGATCCGCCAGGTATTGATTGAAATAGTTGGCCAGTTCATTCCACGCGGCCGCCGCTTGTTGCACCTGGAGCAACTGGCAGCGCTGCATGGCCGTCTGTTGCAGCTCCAGTGCGCGCATTGCCAGGGTGCCGCGGCCGCCAGAAAGATTGGCGGTCTGCAGCATCTGCAAGCAAGTATCGGTGTCCATCTCGACGAAATCGCGGCTGACCAGTTGCTCGATCTGCGCCGGCGAACTGGCCGGATTAGCCTCCTTGTACTTGAGCAATTCGTCGTTGAGCGCGTTGAACTGCGTCACGCGTTCGTAATCGAGCGCGGACAGATTGGCCTGCTGCGTCATCAGCCACTGCAACGAGGTGGCTCGCCGCTCGATAATGCCGAGCATGGTGTTGAACTGCTGTTTGAGACTCAGTTTGAGGTCCTGCACATCGTTGGCACCGAACAATTGCAGGCCGAGGTTTTTCGAGCCGTTCCATTGGCTGATTTCAGTGCGTCCACCGAACAGCGGTTGCGCGGTGATTTCATCCAGGCCATTGATGATCTGCGCCATGGCGCGGCGGTTAAGCGCGGTTTGCAGGCGCGTCGCCAGGTCCGTGCGATGGACTTCGACAAAGGCCTTTTGCAAATCCATGGCTTGTTCGGCCCGCACATTGAACACGGCATAGGGATGCGCCTGATCGTTATGATCCTTGAGGCTCATCCACATGGCCTGGGCGGCGGCGCTCTCGGCGGTTTTCATCAACGCACTGCGATAATCCGGCGGTATGCGCGGCAGCTCTTCGGCGATGTAACTGTTGTAATCGGCGAAATACTTCAGCGACTCATTAAGGTCATCGCCGTCTACGGTCTGCCCTTGCAGATTGACGTTGTCCTGGCTGGCACGCAGGGCTACCGAGACAAAATCACGCTTGAATAACGCCTGAATCGCGTTATGCAGCTTCACCACTTGCTCCTGCAACGCCAATTGCCCGCTGGCCTGTTGCACCAGCAAATTGTCCCGCGAGCCGACTTGGGCGATCCATTGATCGCGAAAGCTCTGCTGCAACTGTGCCGCCTGAGTGTCGAGGTCTTGCCCGACCTGCTGCCCCAACAACGAACTCTTGCGCACCTTGTCGATAAAGTCGCGATAGCCCGGTACCAGTTCCTGGCCCTTGCCGCGACTCCAGGTGGAATTGGTCAGGGCAATCGCCGCTTGCAGATCGTCGATCAGCGCGCTCAGGTCTTCCAGTTCGCGCAGGCTATTGCCGCTGCCGGCCTGCAGTTGATTCAGGTGCAGTTTCAGGTAACCGGCGCGGCTGACAAAGTTGTCGGCGAGAAAGTACTGATCGAGCCAGCGCTGCATCAGCCCGGAAAAATTGCTGACGATCTGCGGGCGGTCGACGCTCAGGTCGAGTGCCTGCAAATTGTCGCCGTTGCTGTCGCCGGCCACGAGCAATCGATTGTAAAACGGCGCGTAGGGCAAGGTCGCGCTGTTGAGGTTCAGCGACAGCGCGCTGTTGCTCAACTGCACCAGATCATCCAGCGGCGCGTGCTGATCGGTTTGCACCTGATTGAACAATTGGTTCTGCTGCTCCAGCCGCAACGCGCGATCGACCAGATCGTTGGCTTTTTGATAATTCTGCCATTGCGCCGGGTCTTCGCTCTCGACGCTGCTGCGCCGGTCGGTGCTGCGGATCGCCTTGATGGTTGCCAGATCGGCGCTCAGCAATTGATGCAGAGGCAAGAGAATATGCCGTTGGGTCGACTGGAAGACCTCTTGCTCCAGTTGCGTGTCGAGCGAAGAAAACCACGAGGTCGGGAACACCAGCGAGACATAGTTCCAGTGCGGCGCCTTCTCCAGCACCCGCCAGAACGACTGGACGTTGCGCCGGGTCGGCTCGATGCGATGCGCCTCATCGGTGACCGCCACGTAGCTTTTCTGTGCGTTTTGCATCTGCCGCGCCAGCTCGTGCGCGTCCCTGACCGAGACATGCCAGACCCAGACCATCGCCACCGCCCAGACCACCCCGACCACCAGGGCAACGCCGGCGGTCAGCCGTTGCCAACGCTGGCGCAGACGCAGCAGACGCGGCACACTCTGCGCCAATCCGCGTTCCCCGACCAATCGCTGCCGCCATAACTGTCGCGCAAACGCGCTGCGCTGCAGACCGCTGTCGTCGGCGGAGAAACCATCCTGCGCATCGTCCCCGGCAATGTTGGCGGTGAAATACACACCACGAAAACACGGTGCTTCGCCCTGCGCATTGCCCTGAAAAACCGGTTCGAGAACATTCTGCAAACCACGCCGCAATGTCTCCAAGCGTTCAGGCAAGGCGTACAGATCCGCACTCAATTGTCCGGACAAGGTGCCGATTTCGATCACAGCTTCGGCCACCGCCCGGTGCAGGCGATCCAGCGCCTGATCACTCCATTGCCCCTGCCAGACGGCGTCACGCGGGTACGGTGACGACCAGCCCAAGGTACGTTCGCGCGCCTCTTCCGGCAGCGCGCCGATCAACTCCTGAAACCCCGGCAAATCTTCCAGGCCGGTGACAATCACGTACACCGGCACGCTCAGGCCAAAGCGTTGCAGCAAGTCGATGAAACGTCGGCGTGCGGCCAGGCCAAGACTGGTGGCCTGCTCCAGATTGCTCAGGCGACTGGCCGGCACCGTCCAGATCACCGCGTCCAGTGGCCGTTTGCTGCGCAACCGCAGGATCAGCCCGAGCAGGCGCCACCAGCCGCCGCGTTGCAGGTGCATGCCGTCATCCGGCAGAAACAGCGCCTGCGGCACCACCAGCACCGCGCCTTCGGGGTCTGACCACCAGCGGCCGAACCAGGCGGGTTTGTCGGTCGGCTGCAAGCGCCATTCGCTGACCAGTTGCGTGCCCTGGTTTTCATCGCCGAGCATCAGCAGCCACGGCATCTGATAACGATCCTGACTGCCCTGCTCCTGCTCCATGTGGCGCACCGACGCATAAAAACTGCGGATCGCCGCGCCGCTCTGGGTGCGCAACCACCACACCGCCACCGCGATGATGACCAGCAGCAGTAACAGCGCAACCACCCACGCAACAATCGTCAGCGGGCTCATGAGCCTTGCTCCGGTGCGGCGACCACATCGCTGGTTTGCAATATCGGTTGCAACTCCTCGGCGATATCGCGCCATAACCAATGACCCAGCCCCGTCAGCAACAGCAGCATCGCCAGAATCCCCAAGGCCAGGCGAAAGCCGTCCGGCAGCGCCGTGCGCACCGGCAACTGCAAGGGGGTGGTCAACGACGGCTGCACCAGACGCCGACTGACATCGTCATACGTGGCTTCGTCCTGCCAGGCAAAGTTGAACAGCGCCAGCCGCCACTTGGCCAATTGCGCGAGGCTGTGTTCACCGCGCAGGCGGCCATGGAAACCCAGAATCAGACATTGCAAATAGACGTTGGCCAGATCACGAGTGATCGGTTGCTGGTCATCGAGCAGACTTTGAATCGCCGCCGGCACCTGCTCGCCCGCCTGACGACTGGCGTACAGCCGCGACTCCAGTGGTTTGTCCTGCCACGCCGCCTGCCCCGGCCATGGCTCGAACAACAGGGTTTCATCGATCAAGGCGACGAAGGCATAAACCAGCGCCTTGACCTGCTCGGTCGCCGAATCGCCGACCCGTGAATACGCCGTGCGCCATAACCGTTGCGACGCCTGGGTCGACAGCTCGACCACAGTCTCGACCAGCGCTGTTTCGTCCTCACTGTCCTTGGGCAAATGCACCCAGTCGTGTTGCCATTGCTGCCATGCCTCGCGGAACGCGCTGCTCAACGGTGCGTCCTGCAACCCAAGGCTTGCGGCACTTCCTTGCGACATACGGCGTTCCTTGTGTGATCAGGCACTTTCACTGTTCTGGGCAATAAACAGCACCACTTGCCACGGGCTGCTGGTCAGCTTCGCAGCCGGCGCGGCGATCATCAGCGGCAGTTGCGCGTCAAACCAGGCACCTTCGGCGCTGATCACAAACAGCCGCGTGTCTTCGCCGACGCTATACGCCACCTGCTCGCTGCGGCTCATCACTTGATGGCTCAAACCGCTCATGCGCTGCCGACTGAGCAAGGCAATGTGCGGTGCCGACGCGATGATCGCGCTGCGCAACCAGTCAATCGCCGCTTGTTCACTGGCGCCGTTGGGCATGCGCAGGCCGATGACCAGGCGCTGGCTCGGTTGTTCATCAGGCAGTTGAATGGAAAAACTCTGCTCGCCACGTTCGAACGGCAAGCTGCGATAGCCGGCGCGGATCAGTTCAAGGGTGGTCTCCAGCCATTGCAGGACGGCGTCATAACCGCGCTGCAACTCGACAAAGTCCAGCGGTGCGAACGCCGGCACGCCGGCCAGCGGATCAAGCGCTGACCACGCGCCGGCCACGCCCAACAGTTGCACATAGAGTGTTTGCGGCTGAGCGATGCGGCTGTTGAGCAAGCCTTCGACTTCCGGCAAGCGTGCCCACAGCGCGGTCAACTGGCGGCGGATTTCCAGTGCATCGTCCTGATTGCCGGCCTGTTGCGCCTGACGCAAGCGACCACCGAGGAACAGGCATTTCTCCCGCGCCCGCGCGCAGAGCCCGGCGATGCGTCGACCGAGTGCAGATTCCGGCAGCACGATTGGCGTCGGTGGTGTGTAAGCGAGCGGCAGGAAACCGCCGCCCTCCTTGCGGATTCTCAGCAGCGGCAAACAGATCGAATCGGCCTTGTTCTGCTGCGTGCACAAGCGTGGGTTGGGGCGCCACACGGTAATCGATTCAGGGAATTCGCCGCTGGTGAGATCCGGCAGCGCCTCGCCGACCACCGACTGCAAGCGGCCCTTGAGCGGCAGCAACTGGCCGGCACGCCACAGCGGACTGATCGCCAGGTACACAGTGACGGTAGCGTCGTCGGTGGCATCGATCGCCGCACTGACATCCAGCTCCAGTGTCGGCCCGACCCCGGCCTGCAAATCCACCGGCAGACCATCAGGCATGGTGCCCTGCAGCGATAACACGCGCACTACGCCGGCGCTGAGTGCCGACGGGTCGAATTCCATGTGGCTGACGCCCCAGAACCACGGATTGCATGCCTGCGCCAGGTGCGCGCCCAAGGCTTCAGCCCGGAGCCCTTGCAACTGAAAATGCTGCGGCAGCAATTGCATGCCTTCGTGCCAGCAAACCGCGTCAGGTAGCAGACTCATACGACTCCCTTCGACAAGACCGCGATCCGGCGGCAGCGGTGGTATTTCAGTGCTCGGTGTTGTTCACCAGGGTCATCTCGCGACTGTCGAACTTCAGCCACGCCTCACTCTGGTCGTCGAGGCGCAATCGGTGCGCTCCGGGAGTGTTATAGCTGGCGAAGACTAAAAGTCCAGCGGCCTTCTTGCCCCCCAGCGGGAAGGGTTGACGATCGATGAATTGCCCCGGCACCAGCTCAAGCCCCCACACACTCATCAGTTGCCGATAGTCGCGCTGATACTGCTCGCGCCCGGCGAACCACTGGCTGGCGCTGATGCCCGACAGTTGCTTGAGCAGATCGGGGTCGTTGACGGCGATGAAATCCACGGCAATCGGTGTGTCGTCGTTGGCTTTGGGGGCGACATCGAGGGTGAGGCTGTCGAGGTCGACCTTCGGCCCGAAAAAGGAGCAACCGCTGAGGCACACCAGCAGCAACGTTATAAAAAATCGTCTACGCAAAATGAATTTTCCTTTTCGCGAGCCTGTCCAAAAATGTTTTTGCTTGCATTTTTATAGACCTGTTCTAGCGTCTTGGGTAGTTCGGTTCCTACAGCCGAATGAGGAAGGTTTGTCAAAGGAACGACAGGTCATCTGCCTCCCTTTCTAACCTACGGTCCAGCAAGGGAAAGCGATGAACGGGCCATCCCGATGCATTGCGCCCGCTCATCGCATCGGAGTTCGCCGACATGGCAGAAAGTACTCAGCACAAGCTCGACCGGGTGCGCCCGCCCCGAGTGCAAATCACCTACGACGTCGAAATCGGCAACGCCATCGAGAAAAAGGAATTGCCGCTGGTGGTCGGGATTCTTGCCGATCTGTCGGGCAAGCCACTTGAGCCATTGGCAAAACTGAATGAGCGGCGTTTTACCGAAATCGACCGCGACAACTTCAACGAGGTGCTCGCCTCGATCAGCCCGCGCGCCACCCTGCAGGTGAACAACACCCTCAGCGGCGACGACAGCAAGCTCAATATCGAACTCAACTTCAAGCACATCGACGACTTCGACCCGGTCAAGGTGGTGGAGCAAGTCACGCCGCTGCGGCGCCTGTTCGAGGCCCGCCAGCGTCTGCGTGATCTGCTGACCAAACTCGACGGCAACGATGACCTGGACAAGCTGTTGCGCGATGTCATCGCCAACACCGAAGGCCTGCAGGAAATCAAGTCGGCCCGCCCGGACACCGCTACCCCGGCAGCTGATGCCGAGGCCCCGGCCGAACCGCAAGCCTGATCGTCCACTTAATCGAGGGGAGAATTCGCCATGCCCGCTTCTGCTCAGAAACAAGCCAGCGACAGTACGACCGAGACACTTTCGCTGCTCGACCAGATCATTCTCGACGGCCGCATGGCCCACGATGACAGTCAGCAGGATTACGCCCGCGACATGCTCGCGGAATTCGCCACCCAGGTACTCGACGAAGGCATGGCCATCGACAAGGACACGGTGGCGATGATCAACGACCGCATCAGCCAGATCGACGAGCTGATCAGCGCGCAACTCAACGAGGTGCTGCACCATCCTGACCTGCAAAAACTTGAAGCCTCGTGGCGTGGCCTGCACATGCTGGTGCAGAACACCGAAACCAGCACGCGGCTGAAATTGCGCCTGCTCAACGTCACGCAGAAAGAGCTGCAGAACGACTTGGAAAAAGCCGTCGAATTCGACCAGAGCGCGCTGTTCAAGAAGATCTACGAAGAGGAATACGGCACCTTCGGCGGCCATCCGTTCAGCCTGCTCGTGGGCGATTACACCTTCGGCCGTCACCCGCAGGACATTGGCCTGCTGGAGAAACTCTCGAACGTTGCCGCCGCTGCCCACGCACCGTTCATTGCCGCCGCCAGCCCGCGCCTGTTCGACATGAACAGCTTCACTGAGCTGGCAGTGCCGCGTGATCTGTCGAAAGTCTTCGAGAGCCAGGAGCTGATCAAGTGGCGCTCGTTCCGCGAGAGCGAAGATTCGCGCTACGTCTCGCTGGTGCTGCCGCACTTCCTCCTGCGCCTGCCGTATGGCCCGGACACATCGCCGGTGGAAGGCATCAACTACGTCGAAGACGTCAACGGCACCGACCACAGTAAATACCTGTGGGGTAACGCCGCGTGGGCGCTGTCGCAACGTATCACCGAGGCGTTTGCCAAGTACGGCTGGTGCGCGGCGATTCGTGGTGCTGAAGGCGGCGGCGCGGTAGAGGGTTTGCCGGCGCATACGTTCCGCACCAGTTCTGGCGACTTGTCGCTGAAATGTCCGACCGAAGTGGCGATCACCGACCGTCGTGAAAAAGAGCTCAACGACCTCGGCTTCATTGCCCTGTGCCACAAGAAAAACAGCGACGTGGCGGTGTTCTTCGGCGGCCAGAGCACCAACAAGGCCAAGGTCTACAACACCAACGAGGCCAACGCCAACGCGCGGATCTCGGCGATGTTGCCGTACGTGCTCGCGGCCTCACGTTTCGCTCATTACCTGAAGGTGATCATGCGCGACAAGGTCGGCAGTTTCATGACCCGCGACAACGTGCAGACCTACCTCAATAACTGGATCGCCGACTACGTGCTGATCAACGATAACGCCCCGCAGGAAATCAAGGCGCAGTACCCGTTGCGCGAAGCGCGGGTGGACGTCACTGAAGTGGCCGGCAAGCCGGGCGCCTATCGGGCGACGGTGTTCCTGCGGCCGCACTTCCAACTGGAAGAGCTGACGGCGTCGATCCGCCTGGTGGCGACGTTGCCGCCACCGGTTGCCGCTTAAAGCTCAAACACAAACCCTTGTGGTGAGGGGATTTATCCCGATGGGCTGCGTAGCGGCCCTGGATTTTGGGGCCGCTGCGCAGCCCATCGGGGATAAATCCCCTCGCCACAGGTTCAGTACTCAGTGCTCAGTGTTCAGAGCCCAGTGCTCAGTGCTCAGTGCTCAGTGTTCAGAGCCCAGTGCTCAGTGCTCAGTGCTCAGTGCTCAGTGTTCAGAGCCCAGTGCCCAGTGCTCAGTGCTCAGTGCTCAGTGCTCAGTGTTCAGTGTTCAGTGTTCAGTGTTCAGTGTTCAGTGTTCAGCGTTCAGCGTTCAGCGTTCAGCGTTCAGCGTTCAGCGTTCAGTGCTCAGTGCTCAGTGCTCAGAGCCCTGAGCCTAGTGTTCAGCCCATTTGCCTAATGTGATTTTCTTCAGGAGTTTCAAGCGATGGATGCAATCATTCTCGACCTCGGCGGCGACATCAAAGGCGACAGCCTGCTCGAAGGTTTTGCGGACAAGATCGAAGTCATGTCCTACAGCCACAACGTCGCAATGCAAGTGACCAACGACGTCAGCAACTCGGAGCGCACCTCCGGTAAACCGCACATCGGCGAGTTCACCCTGACCAAGTTCGTCGACAGCTCGACACCGTCACTCAACGAGTACTGCTGTGCCGGTAAACCGATCCCTGAAGCCACGATCACCATCGGTCGCAACGCCGCCGAAGGCAGTGGACAGTTGATGCCCTTCATCGTCTACACCCTGACCAACGTGGTGATTTCCAACGTCAGCGTCAGCGGCGGCACCGGCGGCAAACCGGTGGAAACCCTGTCGCTGAACTTCACCAAGATCAAATGGGAGCTCACCGCACAGAAAGACGACGGCACCAAGGAAGGCACGGCCGCATCGACCTGGGACATGGCTGCCAACAAGCTTGTCAGCTAAGCCGGCGTCGCGGCCATGGCAGGCACCGGCATGCTCCCCCCGCTGTTCGAACGCCTCGCTTCGAGCGAGGCCGACGACCTGCGGGCGTTCGATCGGCAGGACTTGCTCGACTCGGTGCACGCCGAGCTCGGGCGCCTGTTCAATACCCGGCGTGGCCCGCGCACACTGACCCAGCCACCCAGCGTGATCGACTACGGCATCGCCGACTGGAGCGCTTTGCAACAACAGCGCAGCGATGACCGTCGTCGCCTGGCGCGGGATATTCGCGAAGCCATCACCTGGTTCGAACCGCGTCTGAAACTCGCCGAAGTTCAGATCAACCCCCTGCCCGATCAGCCGCAACGCATGAGCATTCGCTTGCTCGGTGAGCTGCGCAGCGGTCAGCAACACTGGCCGGTAGCGTTTGTCATCGAGCCCGGCGGTCAAGGGCTGGAGGTGCGCCATGAGCGACTCGATTGACCCGCAACTGCTCGACTATTACCAACGCGAACTGACCTGGCTACGGCATGCCGGCAGTCAATTCGCCGAGCGCTATCCGAAAGTCGCGCGGCGCCTGGAACTGTCACCCGGTGAGTGCCCCGACCCGCATGTCGAGCGTTTGCTCGAAGGTTTTGCGCTGCTGGCGGCGCGTCTGCAACGGCGCCTGGATGACGATTACGCCGAGTTCAGCGATGCGCTGCTCGAACAGCTTTACCCCTTGGCGATGCGTCCGCTGCCGTCGTGCGCCATCGTCCAGTTCGAACCGGACCCGAGCAAGGGCAACCTTGATGGCGGCTATCCGCTGCCCCGCGACACACCGCTGTTCGTCACCACCGACAAGGGCCAGAGCATCCACTTTCGCACCTCGGCGGCAGTGAATCTGTGGCCGATAGAGGTCAGCGAAGCGTTGCTGCTGGGCAGCGACGAGGCACAGGCCCTGACCGGCGTGGCGCAGTCGCGTTCGGCATTGCGTCTGAGTTTGCGTTGCCTGAGCGACAGCCAATGGTCAACGCTTGCCATCGAACAACTGCGCATTCATTTGGCCGCCTCGCCGGTAATCAATGCCTGCCTGTATGACCTGCTCGGCGCGCACGCGGTGCAAGTGCTGGCGGGCTCGCCGGGCAGTGTGCCGGTGGCGGTAAAAGGCTTGCCGACCATCGTCGGCTTCAGCGACGACGAGGTGCTGTTACCCGATGAGGATGGTGTGCATCCGGGCATGCGTCTGCTCGCCGAATACTTTGCCTTCCCCGACAAATTTCATTTTTTCGACCTGCCGCTGGGCGGTATCACCAGCGACAGTCAGACGCTGTACCTGTACATCGTGTTCGACCGCGCCCCCGGCAGTCGCCTGCATTTACAGGCCAGTGACATCGCCCTCGGTTGTGCTCCGGTGATCAATCTGTTCCCACGCACCTCGGAGCCGCTGCGCCCCGACGGCACCCGCAGCGAATACCGCTTGATCGCCGACAGCCACCGCGAAAACAGCGTCGAAATTCATAGCATTCGCGGCATGCGCGCCAGCTCCAGTGCCGGCGTGCAAAGGCTGCCCGCCTACTACGGCAGTCAGCACAGCGGCGGCGATCAACAGCGTTACTGGCATGCGCGACGGGTCAACGGCATGACGCCCAACCGACTGGGCAGCGACTTGTTGGTGAGTGTGGTCGACACGCGTTTCGAGCCGCAAACCGATCTGCCTGACTACAGCCTGACTGCCGAGCTGCTCTGCACCAACCGCCACCTCGCGCAGAGTTTGCCGGCGGGTACACCGTTGGGTTTCGAACGCCCCGGCCCGGTTGCGTGGGCGCGTTTGCGCAACCCTCCGAGCCCGCAGAGTTTGCCGCGCCTGGACGGTGATTCACGCTGGCGCCTGGTGTCGCAGCTGACCCTCAATCACCTGTCGCTGGTTGAAGGTCCACAGGCGCTGGATGCCCTGAAAGAGATTCTGCTTCTGCACAACCTGCGCGATGAGGCCAGCGCGTTGCGGCAGATCGACGGCTTGCTGAGGCTGCACTGCGAACGCGTGATCGGCCATGTCGGCGTCGATGCCTGGCGCGGCTGGCGCAATGGGCTTGAGGTGCAATTGCAACTCGATCCAGAGCATTTTGTCGGCAGCAGCGCGGTGCTGTTTTCCGCCGTGCTGGCGCAGTTCTTTTCGGTGTACGCCACGGCCAATCGCTTTGTGCGCACAGTCCTGATGCAGTCCGACAAGGAGGTCAAGGCATGGCAACCGCAAGCCGGCATGCCGCTGTCGCTCTGACACTGAGCCAGCGCCTGCGCCGCGATCCACAGGCGTTCGAGCTGTTGCAGGCATTGTTGCTGCTGGAACGCGAACAGCCGCAAGCCGATTCCCTCGGTAGCGGTACTTCGCCTCAAGCCGAAGCGGTGAAACTGCGCGGGCCATTGACGCCGATGTTTGCCGCCAGCCAGATCGAAGCCCTGCGCGAAGAACCGGGTGAACCGCTGACCCTCGACACGCCCGTGTTCGGCCTCGGTGGCCCGGACGGCCCCCTGCCCTACGCCTATCAGGAATGGCTGCAACAGCGCGCGCGCGCCAAGGATCACGCGCCGGCCGAGTTCCTCGACCTGTTCCAGCATCGCTTGCTCAGCCTGCTCTACAAAGTGATGCGCAAACACCGCATCGCCCTCGGGTTTGTCACGCCGGGCGCTTCGCCGGTGCAGGCGCAATTGCGTGCGCTGACCGGGCTGTTGCCCAAATCGTTGCAGGAACGCCAGGCGATTGCCGATTGCGCGGTGCTCGCCTGCACTGCGCTGTATGCCGATGGCCGCCGCTCTCTGGCCGGGTTCGCGGCGATTGTTCGCGAGCAGTTTGCGCTGCCCGTCGAACTGAGCGCTTATGAAGGTGCCTGGCGCGACATTCCGCCAGCGAGCCGCAGCGTGATGAAGGCCGGTGGACGCAACCTGCAACTGGGGCGCAGCGCCGTCGCCGGCACGCGGGTCTGGGATGAACATGCCGGTATCCGCCTGACGCTGGGGCCGTTGCCCTCGACGCAGGCTGGACGATTTTTGCCGGACGGCGAAGCGCATCCGGCGCTGGCCAGCCTGGCGGCGTTGTACTTCGGCCCGGATCTGGACATCACCCTGGTGCTGCTGGTACGCGGTGCCGGGCCGATGAAACTCGGGCGTCAGGCCCCGGCGTTGCTGAGCTGGAACGGTGGCTTGCAGCGCCAGGCCAACCTCGCGGTGCAACGCATCGAAACCCGCCTTCGTCAGCTGGAGATCACCTGAAATGGAACTGGCCAGCCTGATCGGACGCCTCAACCCGGACAACCGCCGCGCCCTCGAACGCGCCGCACAACGCTGCTTGCAACGCGGGCATCACTTTGTCGAGATCGAGCATTTGCTGTTGGAGTTACTCGACATCGAGGGTGGCGATTTTGCTTTTCTGCTGCCGCGTTTTGGCCTTGAGCGGGATGCGCTGACGGCGGAAATCAACAAGGCGCTGGATCTGTTCAAGGCTGGCAGCACGCGCACGCCGGCGTTGTCTGCGCACACGCTGGGATTGCTGGAAGACGCGGTGGTGCAGGCCAGTGTGCTCGGGATCGACAACATCCGCTCGGGGCTGCTGTTACTGGCGCTGATTGATCGAGATGAGCGCCGCAGTCTGTTGCTCAACAGTGCGTCGTCGCTGCTGCGAATTCCCAAGGAAGCCCTGCGCGCCAACTTGCTGGAGTGGACGGAAAACTCGCGCGAACATGTCGGCCCACGCTCAGTGTCGTCTGGCAATCCTGCGCCACGGCAAGACACCGTGCTGGATCAATACACCCAGGATCTGACCGCCGATGCCCACGCCGGACGCATCGACCCCATTGTTGGCCGCGACGGCGAGATCCGTCAGTGCATCGACATTCTTCTTCGGCGCCGGCAGAACAATCCGATTCTGGTCGGCGCACCCGGCGTTGGTAAAACCGCCGTAGTCGAAGGCCTGGCGCTGCGTATCGCCGCTGGCGACGTACCGCCGTCGTTGCAGGAAGTGAGTTTGCGCGTGCTCGACCTTGGCCTGTTGCAGGCCGGCGCCGGGGTCAAAGGCGAATTCGAACAGCGCTTGAAAGGCGTGATCGACGCGGTGCGCAGCGCCGACAAACCGATCATTCTGTTCATCGACGAAGCCCACACGCTGATTGGCGCTGGCGGTGCCGAGGGCGGCAGCGATGCCGCCAACCTGCTGAAACCGGCGCTGGCCCGTGGCGAGTTGCGCACCCTCGCTGCCACTACATGGATGGAATATAAAAAATACTTCGAGAAAGACCCGGCCCTCGCCCGCCGTTTTCAGCTGGTGCAGGTGGAGGAGCCCGACGAAATAACCGCCGTGGAAATGCTCCGTGGCGTCGCCGCCAAACTCGAACAGCACCATGGCGTGCAGGTGCTCGATGCCGCAATCCATGAAGCGGTGAAACTCTCGCATCGCTACATTTCCGGTCGCCAGTTACCGGACAAAGCCATCAGCGTGCTCGACACCGCGTGTGCCCGCGTCGCCCTCGGCCAGCACGATGTGCCGCCGCCTCTGGAAAGCCTGCGCCACCGGCAAAACAGCCTCAAGGATGAAGTCGAACGTCTGCGTCGCGAGCAGGCTACCGGCCTGGATCACAGGGAACGCATCACCCTGCTGGAAGATGAATCGAAAAACAATGTGCAAGCGATCCGCGAACTGGAAACCCGCTGGAGCGAAGAGCGCGTGGCCGTGCGCGAATTGCTCGATACCCGCCGTGAGCTGCTGGCGTTGAGCGAACGTGCCGACAGCGACAAACCCGATGAAGCCACCGACAGTCGCATCGATCATCTCGCGGGCGAATTGCTGCGCCTTGAGGCTGGACTGGATGCCATCCGCCAGGACGATCCACTGGTGCCCGAGCAAGTCGACACCAAAACCGTCGCCGCTGTCATCGCCGGCTGGACCGGCATCCCCGTCGGCAAAATGCTCGCCGACGAAGCCCACGCAGTGCGCACCCTCGGTCAGCGCATGGGCCAACGGGTGATGGGGCAAAGCACCGCGCTCAATACCATCGCGCAACGCTTGCAGGCCTATCGCGCCGGACTGACCGATCCACAGAAACCGGTTGGTGTGTTCCTGTTGGTCGGCCCTACCGGCGTCGGCAAAACCGAAACCGCTTATGCCTTGGCCGATGCCCTGTACGGCGGCGAACGCAACCTGATCAGCATCAACCTTTCCGAGTACCAGGAAGCCCATACCGTCAGCCAGCTCAAAGGTGCCCCGCCTGGTTATGTCGGTTACGGCAGTGGCGGCGTGCTGACCGAAGCGGTTCGGCGCAAACCGTATTCGGTGGTGTTGCTGGATGAAATCGAGAAGGCCCATCCGGATGTACTGGAGGCGTTTTACAACGTTTTCGACAAAGGCTTGATGGAGGACGGCACCGGGTTAGTGGTGGATTTCAAGAACACCGTAATGCTCGCCACTAGCAATGTCGGCGCGGAACTGTTGCTCGACACGCCGGTTGCGCAACTCGGCAGCGAAGCCTTCAACGAAGCGCTGCACAAAGTCCTCCTGCAAGCCTTCCGCCCGGCGTTTCTGGCGCGCATGACTGTGGTTGCTTATCGACCACTGGATGAGGCGTCGCTGGAAGGGATTGTGCTGGCCAAGTTGGAAAAACTGCGAGGCAGGTACAAAGCAGCGACCGGCAAGCAGTTCGAGTTTGATTCGGGAATCGTTAAAGCGGTACTCGCCAAATGCAGCGCGGCCGGTGCGCGTGATGTTGAGAATGTGTTGATGACGCAAGTGACAGGGAAGTTGGCGGAGTGGGTGTTGGAGTGAACAGCACAGGCGAGATTCACGAAGCCAGCATAAAGAGATCAAGCTACAAAAAATGGAACACAGTCATGATCACAGTCAAAACCTTACACGGCGACACGATCCTTTATTCAGGAAAACAAGCTGACTTCGACGATCTGCGTAAGGGATCACCAGACCTCGACTTAGAAAGGTTTTGCAAACCTTTACAACAGTCAGCGAACGATTTTTGGGATTCAAGCATCACTCCGTTACTGGAGCAGTACGATCCAAACGTCACGAAGAAATTCAAGGATACTTACTATGAGTGGGTGTCCGCCCCCATCCATTTAAAACCAAAACGTGCAACCGGGATAAACATCCAGAGCGAAAAAAAAGCGCCCACGCTGCGTTTTTTCTCCATGAACTCGGACGTTCGTTTTATCCCGACGGCCGTATTGGGCCTTCACAGTACCCAAGACAAATTTTTCAATTCACCTGAAGCATTGGTTCAAGCACTCAAAGGACATAACAAAGCGGCATTCAACAGAAAAAAAGAAGAAACGCTGGCGCTTGAAGTACTTGCCAATTTTCCGACTTTTGAAATAACTGCTATTGACGCGATCATAAACAAGATGCACAACACCAGCGTCGGCCCTTCACCCACATTCAAGAGACCGGCGAAGAATCGTTCCGCCTATGGCCTCGGTGCGAATATCGACTGGGGGTGCTCAGATACCGCCAACGTCCCCGGTACCAGCCCTCTGTTGCAGGGGATAGACGCTGGTCTACTAAAGGAACCGCTGTCTCGTCTCTATAAAAAAATAGCTGCCATTCATGACTTTTTTCAAACGAACAGTCAGCGCGCCAAAAAGCCGAGTAGCGACTCGGACACTAACGGCTCCCCTCATACAACCGTGATAGATGTAGACCGTGGCAATCACCATAAAATCAGAATCAACAAATACAGTCTGGATGAAGATGATAAAGACGTCATCAAGGACAGATTAAATGGCAATTCGATATGGGCGGGAAAATCAGGCAGCACGATAGACATAATTAGCACCGCGAAAGCGTTGGGATTTACCGAAACCGTCACTCTTGCCAGATTGGCTTATTGCACGTTTGCTTTCTTTCACTACATGCCAACTTCCGTAAGTTCCACGCACACCTACCACGAAGTCATGCGAGGAGCGATATCGGCGCATGGTGAATTACAAAATTTTTACACAGAAAACTTCGTCCCCGACCATATCCCCAGAGAACTATTCCTACAGGCAAAGTTATAAGGCAACGCTCAGCAGCTAAAAACATCTAACTGTTCAGGGAGAATAATGATGTTAGGACTCATCCCCTCCATCAATCAGTTCCAAAACCTCTACAACACGGCGATTTCGTACCTGAATCATTCACCTTTCGCCCAAGAGGTCATCTCCAGCCTCGACAACTCCCCGTTGCACATCGGGATCATGGTGATCGATCACGGCGGTTCGGAATACATTCCTCCCTACAGCCGAAAGTGCCCCCACTACCTCGACGGCGGGATGATCTGCTGGAACCACACTCAGTCGGTAGACACTACGGATTTCGCTTCTAACGACCCCCGATTGGGGCCGGGTGAAAGTCATCGCATTGATGCGCCATGGAATAGAGAGCAGCGTTGGGGCGCATGGATTCTGGAAAGCGTTTTTGGTCCACGCACACGTACGGGTTTCTTGACGCCGGCAGTGTGCCTGCTACATGAAATGGGCCATGCACTGCAGTACATATCAGACCCGGCACAGTTCCAGTTGCTGGCTCAAGGAAACATTGGCGAGCTGGAAAATCTGAATGTCAGGGCAATTGAAGCCACGGTCGTCCAAGAGTTGCGAGGCGCGGGTTTAACCGAAACCGCGCGCTGGGATTATATGCACCAAGGACACTCACCCGGCGGGAATGCCTGGCCTAACTGGCTGCGCTGGTTTTCAGGTTGATCGCGGAAATCAAGCCAGAAAAAATCGATTCCCCACACCTCGCAAACAGGAAGGCGAAATGGGCATCACCTACGACAAGACCACAGATACTTTCCTCTCAGATCATTCTCGTCCCGGCTCACACTTGAATCTGGGGGTTCTGCAAGTGCTGGTTAAAGAGATTATCAACACCACACCACTTAATGACGCAGAGCAACTTTTGCTCGACACCCTCGACCCTCATTCAAAAAACAACCCCTACACAATTGCCCAGCAGATGAAAAGCAAGAAATTCCTCTCAACCTACAACTGCGCCGTTTGCCACAAAATTCCTTACTCGGCGGTTGAGAAAAGCTTTCTGAAACTTGTTCAGACTAATCCGGCGCCTCATACACATGCCTGGTCGCACTTCGAATCGCTGCTGCAAGGACTATACGGACACGGTTTTGCAAGCACCGCGGCACAGGAAGTTGCGCTGCTGCAAAAGCATCTGGCCAACCCGGCAACCAAGCCACAAGTGGCGATTGAGATAACCCGTATGTTGCGAGAATTCGACACGTCTACAGACAACTTGTACGTGGGCTTTGCCCAGACCAACTCCAGCATCGGTGACCGCATCGACAAGCACTACGACGTGATCTCGCCGGGCACAGCTCCGGTTGCAGCCACGCCCAGGGGCGCCAACCTGGAACAACTGCTCAACTATCTGGAAGGCAGCCTTTCGCTTGGAAAGACAAAGCCTATCCAACAGGTAGTGAAGGGTCTCAAGTGGGAGGAGTCCAGCAATGTCAGTGATATTGGCTGGTTAGTCGTCGTGTGAATGACTGCGCGATGCAAGGAACAATCTGCATTTCAATAAGGAGCCCGACATGTTGAAAGAGCGGCTGGAACAAGAGAACAAACACTTATATCTGAACATCGGCCACGCCCATGTCTCAAGAATCACAGTCGAGTTTGAAGCGATGGATCAGCTATTAAGCGCCAATCACCCCGGCCCCCATGAGGCATATTTCCTCCCATGGAAAGAGGATCAGGGGTTGTATACCGATCTGCCTGTGCCACCCACCGGCAACGATCCTGTTCTGTTTCTTACGGCGAACCTCTCGGGTTGCTGCGTTGGCGTGCAAAACTTTGGTGGGTTCATCAGAGTTCGTCATTACAACCTGGCGACGACCGAAACCGATCGACCGATTTTCATGAATGATGACTTGTTCAGATATGGAACCAATACGGCGTGGCTGCTGCCATCGGACAAATACAACGTCAGTAGCGTACCCAAGGCCCATGGCTATACCCACGCCGGGATCGGAGGAAACGAGGCTGCTTTTTGGGGAGAGTATGAGGCCAGGTATTGGCCATTTACGTCGAAATGGCACTTCTATTACCAGAACGGAGGCTTCGATACGGTCATTCATGAGTTGAACTATCAGTGAAGGCACTCCGATGACGCGCTTCAACGACAGCACTACCTCCTTATTCCTGACGGCCACCTCGCTGGCGTCGCTTTACCCTGAGTCACTCTCAGGCGACGAATCGCTCAACCTGTTGAGTTCACAAATCCTCAACGGCCTCAATGACGGCGCCTCGCTCACCCTGACCAGCGCTGTCGCCAGCCACGTCACCACGACCCTGCACAACGATGCCCTGGTCCGCCCGTTCGACGCGCTGGTCGCCGAGATACGTCAACTCCCCGCCGACGCCACCGCCGAGCGCTATCAACTAATCCTGCGCCCGTGGCTCTGGTGGTTGACGCTTGCGAGCAACAACCGCGTGTTCCAGAACCTCGCCACCTCGGATATCGTCACCACGATCTTCAAGGCCCACGGTTTCAGCGATTTCAAACTCTCGCTGACCGGCAGCTACACCCCCCGCGAATACTGCGTGCAGTACGGCGAAACCGATTTCGCCTTCGTCTCGCGGCTGCTGGAAGAGGATGGCATCTTCTGGTTTTTCACCCACGACGCCGGTAAGCACACACTGGTGCTCGGCGACAGCAATGACGCCTTCGTGCAGATCCCCAACGGGCCGAAGGTCAGCTATCTGGGGCAAGGACTGGGGCAGCGCGAGTTGCACGGCATCCGCTCAGGGCAAGTCTGCTTGAAGGCTGTGGCCGGGGTGTATCGGGCGACCGATTATGAGTTCACCACGCCGACCACATCACTTTACGGGCAGGCCGAAGCGGTGGCCGGGCCGCTGTCCATCTATGAACATCCGGGTGGTTACAACGCCAAGGCTCAGGGCGATGCGCTGACCAAACAGCGAGTTGACGGCTTGCGCAGTGAAGAGAAACGCTTTGTCGGCGAAAGCGACTGTCGCTGGCTGATTCCGGGGCACTGGTTCACCCTCGACGGCCACGACGATGCGAGCCTGAATATCGATTGGGTGGTGACGCGTGTGACCCATGACGCCAGCCATGAAAGCTATCGCAATCGCTTCGAGGCCATCCCCAAAGCCACGCCGTTTCGCCCGCAACGGATCACACCGAAACCGCGCATGCACCCGCAAACCGCCATCGTCGTCGGCAAGTCCGGCGAAGAAATCTGGACCGATGAATACGGCCGTATCAAGTTGCAGTTCCCATGGGATCGCGACGGCAAGAATGACGAAACCAGTTCCTGCTGGGTGCGTGTGGTGTTGCCGTGGAGTGGCAAGGGCTTCGGCATGCAGTTCATTCCGCGTATCGGCCAGGAAGTCATCGTGTCGTTTATCGACGGCGATCCGGATCGTCCGCTGGTCACCGGGTGCGTCTACAACGGCGACAACGCCCTGCCCTACGCATTGCCGGCCAATCAGACGCAATCGGGGATCAAGACCCAGTCGTCCAAGGGTGGCGGCGGCTTCAACGAGTTGCGCTTCGAGGACAAGAAGGACGCTGAAGAGGTGTTCTTGCAGGCGCAGAAAGATCTGAAGATCAACGTTCTCAACGACACCACCGCCACGGTCGGCCATGACGAAACCCTCACCGTACAAAACGCCCGCACCCGCACGGTGAAGGACGGCGACGAGACCGTGACGCTGGAGAAAGGCAAACGCAGCGTCACCATCCAGACCGGCAGCGACAGCCTCGATGTGAAGGACACTCGCACGGTAAAAGTCGGCGCCGACCAGAACCACAGCACCGGCGGCAATTACACCGACAAGGTCACCGGCGATTACAGCCTGACGGTGGACGGCAATCTGACCATCAAGGTCAGCGGTACCCTCACCCTGCAAAGCGGCGGCAGCTTCACGATCAAGAGCGGCGCCGACCTGGCGACATCGGCCAGCACCTCGATCACGCACAAGGCCGGCACTGCCTTGACCAATCAGGCCGGCACTTCGCTGGACAACAAGGCCGGCACCACATTGACCAATGACGCAGGGATCAGCCTGACCAACAAGGGTGCCGCCTCGCAGACGGTCGATGGCGGCGGCATGCTGACCATCAAGGGCGGGCTGGTGCAGGTCAACTGACAAGGAGAAGCCATGGCGATCACACCGCTGGATCTGCAGCAGGACGACAAGCAGCTCAAGGGGCGTCTGCAGGACGGTCAACTTGACGGTGCGCTGAACATCAAGGATGACGGGCGCAAGCAGGCCGATCTGCATTACAGCCAGGGTGAACTGCAGGGCCTGTCGCTGCTTTATCACCCGAACGGCAAGATCTCCGCGCAGATGCCGTTTGTGCGCGACAAGCTGCAAGGTGTCGCGAGTTTTTACGCACCCGAGGGGTTTTTACAGCGCAAGGCCACGTATCGACGTGGGTTGCTGCATGGTGAGGCGTTCAATTACTTCCCGGATGGGCAAGTAGCGGAGGCGGAGTTTTACCGCGATGGCGTGCGTGAAGGGCGTTATCAGCGCTTTCATGCCAATGGCAAACCGGCGCTGGAAGCGCGTTATGTGAATGGCCAGTTGCTGGAGCCTGAGCAAGGGTTTGCCGAGGATGGGCGGCCGTTGGGGGCGGATGGCAAGCCGATTTCACGGGTGCGCTGGTGGTATCGGCAGTGGGCGGATCCGCAGCAGGCCTGAAGTGTTCAGGGTGTGTGGACTGGCCTCATCGCGGGCAAGCCCGCTCCCACCGGGTTTGTTGGCCACCACCCCCCCCTGTAGGAGCTGCCGAAGGCTCGGGCCGCGATCGGACGATCTTTTGATCTTGTTTTTATAAAAGCAACATCAAAAGATCGCAGCCTTCGGCAGCTCCTACAGGGGTCCAGGGGGATCAGGGAATGAGCATCTGCATTTGCCCCGGCATTGCGATTTTGATCACCCCGGCCCAGTTGCACATCAGCGTGCTGTTGGCATCGATCGCCGGCATCCCGCCGAGCAGCAAGGTCGGCGCGCCACCGGGAATCCATGGCGTGGCCGTCGCCGGAATGCACGGCATCGGTGTCAACACACCCAGCGCGGCTGCTGTCGCGGCGGCCACCATGGGATTGGCCATGCTCATGCACACCCCGAACGGCAGGATGTTGACCAGCGGAATGTGATCCATGATGTTCGCCGCCGGCATCCCGCCGGTCAGCGTGCGGTTGACCGGCAGCACGTTGAGCATTGACGGCGCGGCGCCGAAGCTGCATTGCAACGTGGCCGTGGCACAGACTTGCGGACAGCCCATTTCAAAGCTCCTTTTTGCCCATGGCATACCCGCTAAACCTTAGTCTGCGCTGGCCGTTCGCGCACATTCCCCAAGGTGATTATCCGGCAACACGCTAACCTATAAGACCGCCCCGCGCTTGTGACCACCCGTGCGCGCCATTAGATTAGCCAATGATGTCTGGCC
Source organism: Pseudomonas sp. PB103 (assembly GCF_009764635.1). NCBI lineage: Bacteria > Pseudomonadati > Pseudomonadota > Gammaproteobacteria > Pseudomonadales > Pseudomonadaceae > Pseudomonas > Pseudomonas sp. PB103. The sequence goes on from NZ_RWIL01000124.1 coordinate 25,715, forward strand.
TCCAAAATAAGCAGAAGGGATAAGCATGGCGCTTACTGACCAGTCCACCCGTATCCGCTCTGGCGAAGAACTCGATGCCAGCCTGATCGATCCGTACCTCAAGGCGCACATTCCGGGCCTGAGCGGTATGCCTGCGATCAGCCAGTTTCCTGGCGGCGCGTCGAACCTGACCTATCTGCTGGAATACCCGGAGCAGGAATTCGTCCTGCGCCGTCCGCCGTTCGGCCACAAGGCCAAGTCCGCCCACGACATGGGCCGCGAATTCCGCATTCTCAATCAGCTGCGCGACGGCTTCCCGTATTGCCCGAAAGCCTATGTGCATTGCACCGATGAGTCGGTGATTGGCGCCGAGTTCTACGTGATGGAACGGGTCAAAGGGATCATCCTGCGCTCGGAGCTGCCGCCGGAACTGGGCCTCGATTCGGCAAAAACCGAAGCGCTGTGCAAAAGCTTCATCGACCGTTTTGTCGAGCTGCACCGCGTCGATTACAACGCCTGCGGTCTTGGCGACCTGGGCAAACCGGAAGGCTACGTCGCCCGCCAGATCAAAGGCTGGAGCGAGCGCTACGAAAAAGCCCTGACCCCGGACGCACCGCACTGGGAAGCGGTGAAAGCCTGGCTCAACGACAAGATGCCGGCCGACCATCCGACCTCGAGCATCGTCCATAACGACTATCGCTTCGACAACGTCATCCTCGACCCGCACAACCCGATGCAGATCCTCGGCGTGCTCGACTGGGAACTGACCACCCTCGGCGATCCGCTGATGGACCTGGGCAACACCCTCGCCTATTGGATCGAGGCCGACGACCCGGCGCCGGTGCAACTGTTGCGTCGCCAGCCGAGCCACGCGCCAGGCATGCTCACCCGCCGTGAGTTCGTCGATTATTACGCCGAACGCTCGGGCATCCAGATCGACAATTTCGACTTCTACTACACCTACGGCCTGTTCCGCCTGGCCGGCATCGTGCAGCAGATCTACTACCGCTTCTACCACGGCCAGACCCAGGACAAACGCTTTGCGCAGTTCATTCACATGAACAAACTGCTGGAGCAGATGAGCCTGCAGGTCATGGCGAAATCGAGCCTCTGACGGCCCACAACCAGGAACCCTTATGTCCAAGACTCAGTTGTTCGACCTCGACGGCAAAATCGCTTTCGTTTCCGGCGCCAGCCGTGGCATCGGTGAAGCCATCGCCAAACTGTTGGCCCAGCAAGGCGCCCACGTAATCGTTTCGAGCCGCAAACTCGACGGCTGCCAGCACGTCGCCGACGCGATCATCGCAGCGGGCGGCAAAGCCACTGCGGTGGCCTGCCATATCGGTGAAATGGAACAGATTGCCCAGGTGTTCGCCGGGATCAAGGAACAGTTCGGCCGCCTCGACATTCTGGTCAACAACGCTGCGACCAACCCGCAATTCTGCAACGTGCTGGACACTGATCTCGGTGCGTTCCAGAAGACTGTTGATGTGAACATTCGCGGCTATTTCTTCATGTCGGTGGAAGCCGGCAAGCTGATGCGTGAAAACGGTGGTGGCAGCATCATCAACGTCGCGTCGATCAACGGTATCTCGCCGGGAATCTTCCAGGGCATCTACTCGGTGACCAAGGCGGCGGTGATCAACATGACCAAGGTCTTCGCCAAGGAATGTGCGCAGTTCGGCATCCGCTGCAACGCCCTGCTGCCGGGCCTGACCGACACCAAGTTCGCCTCGGCACTGGTGAAGAACGATGCGATCCTCAAACAGGCACTGACGCAGATCCCGCTCAAGCGCGTGGCCGATCCGAGCGAAATGGCCGGTGCGGTGTTGTACCTGGCCAGTGATGCGTCGAGCTACACCACGGGCGTGGCGCTGAATGTCGACGGTGGTTTCCTCTCCTGACCCCCACTGCAACACAACCCTGTAGGAGCTGCCGCAGGCTGCGATCTTTTGATCTTCATTTTTTCGCAGCAAACAACGCATCGAGCTTCTGCTCGAACGTGTGGTAATCAATACGATCGTAAAGCTCCATGCGAGTCTGCATGGTG
>NZ_RWIL01000125.1:0-19412 GCF_009764635.1 Pseudomonas sp. PB103
TTTTGATCTTCAAGAACAACATCAAAAGATCGCAGCCTGCGGCAGCTCCTACAGGGGATCAATGCACTTCTTCGAGGTCGTCGTGCAGCAGGCCGAAGATCTGCCGTTTCATGTCGATGAACGAGCGCTCCATGACCATGTCCAGCGAGCGCGGGCGTTCGATCGGCACGTCGAGAATCTGTTTGATCCGCCCCGGTTTCGCGCCCATCACATAGACCCGGTCGCCGAGCAGGATGGCTTCATCGATGTCGTGGGTGACGAACAACACGGTCTTCTTGCTGTTGCCCCACACCCGCAGCAACAGTTGCTGCATCTGCAAACGCGTCTGGCTGTCCAGCGCGCCGAACGGTTCGTCCATCAACAGAATCTGCGGATCATTGGCCAGCGCCCGGGCAATCGCCACGCGCTGCATCATCCCGCCCGACAACTGTTTGGCGTAGTTGTCGGCGAACCCGGCGAGGCCGACTTCGTTGACGTAGTAATCGACAATCTCCTTGCGCCGCGCCGCCGGCATGCCGCGCCGTTTCAACCCGAACTCGACGTTCTGGCGCACCGTCAGCCACGGGAACAGTGTGTAGCTCTGAAAGACCATGCCGCGATCCGCGCCCGGCCCCTGCACTTGCTGGCCACCGACATAGATTTCGCCAGAAGTCGGTTCAGCCAGCCCTGCCGTCAGATACAGCAGGCTGGATTTACCGCAACCCGATGGCCCGACCAGCACCGCAAACTGCTGATCCGGCACCTCGAACGAGACCTCTTCCAGCGCAGTAAACGTGCCGCCGTCGGGCTTCTTGTAACGCAGACTGACCTTGTCCACCTGTAAACGCGGCGCGGCTTGCGCGGGAGTCGCGACAGGTTCGATAAAACGATGATTGGCAGCAGTCACTGAGCCCATGCGGCAACCCTCAGGCGGAGAAAACGGAACAGTTGATCGGTGACCAGACCGAGCAGGCCGATGATCGCGATGGCGAGGAAAATCACGTCGACCTGAAAACCGCGCATGGCTTTCAAGCTCAGGTAACCCAAACCGCTGGAAGCGGCGACCAGTTCAGCCACCACCAGATAGGTCCAGGCCCAGCCCATGGTCACCCGCAAAGTATCGAGCACGCCCGGCACCGAGGCCGGCGCAATCACATGCAACACCGCATCGCGGCGGTTGGAACCCAAGGTGTAAGAGGCGTTGATCAGATCCTTGGAAATGCCCTTCGACACGTCAGCAATCATCACCAGTTGCTGGAAGAACACGCCGAAAATAATCACCGAAACGCGCTGCTCCAGACCGATGCCGATCCACAAAATGAACAGCGGCACGAACGAAGTTACCGGCAAGTAACGAATGAAGTTCACCAGCGGTTCAAGGAATGCCTGAACGATGCGGAAGCTGCCCATCAGCAGCCCCAACGGCACCGCCACCAACGACGACACGATGAAGCCGACCATCACCACTTCGACACTCGCCCACACATGTGTGCCGAGCGTGCCGTCGCGGCTCAGGCGCACGGCGGCTTCAACCACCGCGCCCGGCGTCGGCAAAAACATTCCCGGGACAATGCCGCCGTAAGACAACCCAGCCCATAAGCCGACCAACAACACCCAGGCCAGAGCGCTCGCGCTCCACACCACTTGCACCGGCAAAGCGGTTTTCGGCGTGAGGCTGCGGCTCAGCCACGAATTGCGCTTGAACATTGCAGGCCTCCTAAAGCGGGCTGACGAAACGGTTGTCGACCAGATCGTCGTTGCTGACGTTGTACGGTTTGCCCTGCAATTCGCTGGCGGTCTCGTTGGCCAGTTTGATCAGCGGCGCGCTGTCGCCCGGTTTGCCCGGTGAGCCCAGCAGTTTCTCGCTCATCGCTTGATCGTAAAAACGCACGCCTTGCGCAGCGGCGGCCAGTTCCTTCGGATCGGACAAGTAACCGCCGACGCCTTTGGCCATGATTTTGTAAGCGTCTTCCGGATGATCCTTGGTGTACTGCACGGCTTTGTACAAACCGGCGACCAGCGCTTTGACGTCTTCCGGTTGCTTGTCGATGACGCTGCAATTGAGCGCGACCACATCGACGATCACCCCGGGGGTGCTGCTGCTGTCGATCAGCACTTTGCCTTGCTGTTTGTCGCGGACCATCGACAGGTGCGGTTCCCAGGTCACGGCGGCGGGTACGCGACCGGCGATGAACGCGGTGGCGGCATCGTCAGCGGTCATGTTCTGCACGGTGATGTCGCTCATGCTCATGCCGTTTTTTTTCAGCAGGTACGAGAGCCAGAACTGTGAGGTTGAACCCTCGTTGACTGCCACGGATTTGCCCTTGAGCTCTTGCAGGCTCTTGACGTCCTTGCCGACCAGCACGCCGTCGCCGCCATGGCTGTCATCCAGCGCCGCGACCGCTTTGAAGCAGAACTGCGGGCGATACTTGAGCACTTCATCGATGGTCGACGCCGAGCCGGACAATTGCCCGGAGGCCTGCGCGGCCATGTACATCGACGCTTCTTCGACCACCGGCAATTCGACGGTCAGACCGTTTTCCTTGAAGTAGCCCAGATCCTGAGCCAGATAGAGGGTGCCGTAGCCGACCCACGTGGTGTGGCCGATGGACAGGGTGCCGGCCTGGGCGCTGGTCGCGACCGTGGCGGCCAGAGCGGTAATTGCCAGAGGGTGAGTGAGACGGAGACACAAGGACTTGATCATGGAGCACTCCCGACGCTGTTGATTTAGTTTTGTCATGGGCAGTACGGTCGCCGGCCGTTGTGCAGTTGCTGCCGTTGGTCTCTCGCGGACGCTTGGGCGGACAACATTCGGCTGGCGGGCAAGATCGATGGTGGGCCATGTGCGCGGCGAGGAAAATCAGGAAATTGTTGGCTGCAAATGATGAAAAAACTGGGTAGTGCGCACTGCTATAGGGCGGGGATTGCAGGGGTGCGCGAGGTGAGTGCAGATTGGGGGTTTTCGATGAGTGGAAGAATGTCATCGCTGGCAAGCCAGCTCCCACAGGGATATCCCGTGTACTTCGGATTTTTGGGCAACACTGAACCTGTAGGAGTGAGCCTGTTCGCGATAGCGTCAGGTCAGTCGATAATTTGTTGACAGACCCACCGCTATCGCGAGCAGGCTCACTCCTACAATGATCTCGGATGTGCCCCGTATTTTGTGAACACCGCGGAAACTTGTGGGAGCTGGCTTGCCAGCGATAGGGGCGACTCGGTCTCAGCGCAACTGAAACCAGGTGGTTTTCAGCTGGGTGTATTTATCGAACGAATGCAGCGACAGATCACGGCCAAAACCCGACTGCTTCCCGCCGCCAAACGGCACCGTCACATCCAGCGCATCCACCGTGTTGACCGACACCGTGCCCGCGCGCAACCGACGCGCCACGCGATGCGCCCGGTTCAGGTCATCGGTCCACAGCGACGCCGCCAGACCATACACGCTGTCATTGGCCAACCTGATCGCCTCTTCCTCACTGTCGAACGGCATCACCGCCAACACCGGGCCAAACACCTCTTCACGAAACAGCGGCATATCGGCTGTTACGTCGGTAAAAATCGTCGGCTCAATAAAATTGTCCGACCCGTTAAACCGCCGCTGCTGCCCGCCACAAACCCGCGTCGCACCCGACTGCTCGGCACTGCGAATAAAACCCATGATGCTCGCCGTTTGCTTGCTATCGACAATCGCCCCCGCGCTGCTCTGCGGATCCAGCGGATCACCCGGCAACCAGCGTTCAGCCTGCGCCTTCAATCTTTCGACAAACTCATCATGAATCGAACGCTCCACCAGCAAGCGCGAATTGGCCGAACAGACTTCACCCTGATTGAAGAAGATCCCGAACGCGGCTTTTTCCGCCGCCAGATCCAGATCCTGGCAATCGGCGAACACCAGATTGGCGCTCTTGCCGCCGCACTCCAGCCACACCTGCTTGAGGTTCGACTGCGCGGAATACTGCATGAAATATTTGCCGACCTGCGTCGAGCCGGTGAACACCAGACAATCGACATCAGAGTGCAAACCCAACGCCTTGCCCGTCTGCTCGCCGAGCCCCGGTAACACGTTGAGCACACCCGCCGGCAACCCGGCTTCCAGCGCCAGTTCGGCCAGGCGCAACGCCGAAAACGGCGACTGCTCGGCCGGTTTGAGGATCACCGAATTACCCGCCGCCAGCGCTGGCGCGAGCTTCCATGCGGCCATGTCCAAGGGAAAATTCCACGGCACCACCGCAGCCACCACACCGAGCGCTTCACGAGTAATGGTCGCCAACACATTCGGCGCACTGGGCGCGACTTGATCGTAGAGTTTGTCGATGGCTTCGGCGTACCAACGGAACACCCCGGCGGCGCCCGGCACGTCGATGTTGTAGGCATCCATCACCGGTTTGCCCATGTTCAGCGAATCGAGCAAGGCCAGTTCTTCGCGATGCGTCATCAGCAAATCAGCCAAACGCAGCAACACTTGCTTGCGCTCGGCAGGCGGACGCTGCGACCAAGTGCCCGCCTCAAACACTTGCCGCGCATTACGCACTGCCACATCGACATCTTCCTCGCCACATGCAGCGACATTCGCCAGGCATTGCCCAGTCGCCGGATTGATCGCAGCAAAGGTCTGCCCCGATTGCGCGGCGCAATGTTTGCCGTCGATCAGGGCTTGATCGGGAAATTTCAATGCAACGGCGCGGCGCTGCCACTCTGCAAGCTCGAACACGACGGATGCTCCTGAGACATTATTGTGCCTCGATGGTCGCTCACGCCCGCGCGGGCTAAAAATAGTAAAAATGTCTTCGCAGGCAATAAAAACACTGGGCAATGACTTCGCCCAAACATCGCGCAGGTGGCTATGGTTGAAGGATAAAAACATCGTCGTGCAACGGACGTGGCGGCGCACAAATTGCTTTGAAGTCGAGTCCGCTCGTCCTGAGGTTTGCCGTGGCCGCCTACAATTTGCGTCAGTTGAAATACTTCATCACCACCGTCGAATGTGGCAGCGTTGCCGAAGCCTCGCGCAAGCTGTACATCGCGCAACCAGCGATTTCCACCGCGATCAAAGGCCTGGAAGACAGCTTCGGCGTGCAACTGCTGATCCGTCACCACGCCCAAGGCGTGTCGCTGACGCCCAGCGGTGCGCGGTTCTTTCGCAAGTCTCAAGAATTGCTGCGCATGGCCAAGGAGTTCGAGCAGAACGCCCTCGCCGACAACGACGTGGTCGCCGGGCAAATCGATATTGGCTGTTTCGAAACGGTTGCGCCGTTATACCTGCCGCAGTTGATCGCAGGATTCTCGGCGCTGTATCCGGGAGTGAAAATCCGCATCCGCGACGGCGAGCAGCAGGAACTGGTGCAAGGCCTGACGTCAGGCACGTTTGATCTGGTCATTCTCTATGAACATGAACTCGACGCGACCATTCAGACCGAACCGCTGATGCCCGCGCAACGACCCTATGCGCTATTGCCGGCGGATCATCGCTTTGCTCAGTACAAGCAGGTTTCGCTGCGCGATCTGTGTCTGGAACCGATGATCCTGCTCGACGTGCAGCCGAGCCGAACCTATTTCGTCAGCCTGTTCGAAGAACTGGGGCTGACCCCACGCATCGAGTTCAGCTCGCCATCGATCGAGATGGTGCGCGGGATGGTCGGCCAGGGTTTCGGGTTTTCGATTCTGGTGACCAAACCGCATTCGGAATGCACCTACGACGGCAAGAAAGTCGTGTGCGTGGACATCGTCGAGGACGTCACCGGTTCAGGCTTGGTGGCGGCGTGGCTCAAGCGTGGGCAACTGACCAAACCGGCGCAGTTGTTCGCTGATTATTGCCGCGAACAACTGACGGCCAAGACGCACTCTTAACAGCAAAAGATCGCAGCCTTCGGCAGCTCCTACATGGGATTGATTTTGCTCATGTAGGAGCTGCCGCAGGCTGCGATCTCTTGATCTTCAGGTACCGCGCGGCTTGGCCCGTGCGGTCGCCTCGGCCACCAGCGGATCATCCGGCCAATAGTGCTTGGGATAGCGCCCCTTCAAATCCTTCTTCACCTCGGCATAGGTACTGCGCCAGAAGTTGGCCAGATCCTGCGTCACCTGCACCGGTCGCCGCGCCGGCGACAGCAGATGCAACTTGACCACCTGGCGCCCGCCGGCAATCCGTGGCGTATCCGCCAGCCCGAACAACTCCTGCAAACGCACCGCGAGAATCGGCGGAAACTCGCTGTAGTCCAGACGAATCGACGACCCCGACGGCACGCTCAAATGATGCGGCGCCAGCTCATCGAGTTTTTGCGGCAGCGGCCATGGCAGCAGATTGCGCACGATGCTCGACAGGTCCAGATTGGCAAAATGACTGAGCCGCGAGACCTTGCCCAGATAAGGCATCAGCCAATCTTCGAGGGTGTTGAGTAACGTCGCGTCGCTGACGTCCGGCCACTGACTTTCATCCTGCGAATTGAGATCAAGCTGCCGCAACAGCGCCACCCGCGCCTGCCACTGACGCAATTCCGGCGTCCACGGCAGCAGCTCCAGACCTTTGCGTCGCACCAGATTGACCAGCGCCTGACTGCGTGCATTTTCATCAAGACCGGTCAGTGGTTCACGGCTGAGAATCAGCTCGCCAACCTTGCGCTGACGCTCGGCGCGCAGCAGGCCTTCGCGCTCGTCCCAGTCGAGTTGATCGACGTTGCGCACCTGTTCGGCGAGCACTGAATCGAACAGCGCCGGATCGAAATCCGCCGCCAGATAAATCCGCTCTTCGCGCTGGCCCTGACGGCTGCCGAGGTCGGCGATGACGATCCACGGCTCTTTCATCAGGCTGTCGGCTTCAGCGAACAGTGCCGCGCGACCGTTGGCCAGACGATATTCGGCGCCACTGGCACGCCGCTGTTGCGCGACGCGATCGGGATACGCCAGCGCCAACAAAGCGCCGAGCCAGCGCGGATGATCGGGATCGCTGACCGGCTCGCTCGCCTTGCCGCGCAAATATCCGCGATATTGCCGCGCCAATTGCCGGGCGCGTTGCACACCGCCCTGCGCACCACGGGCGGCGCGTTCTTCGCCGGACAGCAGCACCAGGCGACTGTGCAAATCCGCGCCGGCGCCGCGCAAGATATCGCGCTCGCCGAGCAACGCGGCAACGTCACACGCCATGTTGGCCAAACCCAATGCCTGACCGCGCAATAACAAATGGCCAATGCGCGGATGCGCCGGCAACTCAGCCATGGCCTGACCGTGAGTCGTCAGCGTCTCACCTTCCAGCGCGCCGAGCCGCTGCAACAAATCCTGCGCCTGTGCATAAGCTGCCGCTGGCGGAACGTCGAGCCAAACCAGTTCGCCCGGCGTCACGCCCCAACGTCCGAGTTGCAAAGCAAGACTGGCGAGATCCGCCGAGAGAATTTCCGCGCTGCCATAAGCGGCAAGTTGTTCGTGCTGATCCTGCGACCACAAGCGATAACAAACGCCCGGCTCTAGACGCCCCGCACGGCCCGCACGCTGGGTGGCGCTGGCCTTGGAAATGCGTTGGGTATCGAGACGCGTCATACCGCTGCCAGGATCGAAACGCGGCACCCGCGCCAGCCCGGCATCGATCACCACGCGCACGCCGTTGATGGTCAAACTGGTTTCGGCAATGTTGGTCGCCAGCACCACTTTGCGCTGACCGGGCGGCGCCGGATCAATCGCCGCGCGTTGTGCATTGAGGTCGAGTTCTCCGTGCAACGGGCAGAGCAACACATCGCTGCGCTCACCCATCGCGTCGACCAATTGTTGATGCACGCGACGGATTTCCGCCTGCCCCGGCAGAAAGACCAAGACGCTGCCGGTTTCATCGTGCAGCGCTTCGAGCACGGTTTGCGTAACGCGCTGATCAATGTATTCGCCAGGTTGAAACGGCCGGCCCCAGCGCATCGTCACCGGGTACATGCGGCCTTCGCTGCGCAGGATCGGCGCGTCGTCGAGCAACCCGGCCAGGCGCTCGCCTTCCAGCGTGGCCGACATCAGCAGAATCTTCAGCGGCTGTTCAGCTCGAAACAGCTCACGACCGTTCAGACTCAAGGCCAGCGCCAGATCGGCATCAAGGCTGCGTTCGTGGAATTCGTCGAAGATCAGCAGGCCGACGCCTTCGAGCGCCGGATCATCCTGCAAGCGCCGGGTGAGAATGCCTTCGGTGACCACTTCGATGCGTGTGTTGGGGCCAACCTTGCTGTCGAGACGGATGCGATATCCGACGGTTTCCCCGACCTTCTCGCCCAACTCGCTGGCCAGCCGTTCTGCGGCGGCACGCGCGGCGAGGCGGCGCGGTTCGAGCATCAGAATGGTCTGCCCGGCCAGCCACGCTTCATTGAGCAACGCCAACGGCACGCGGGTGGTTTTACCGGCGCCGGGCGGTGCTTCGAGCACGGCTTCATGGCGAGTCGCCAAGGCTTCACGCAGGGCGGGTAAAACTTCATCGATCGGCAAAGAATTCATGCTGGCTCCCCAGGGCGTGCCCACAGTAAATTGCGAGTCGCGTTAAAGCTGTGAGCGTGCCAGGCAAGGCGCGGGACGCAGGTAAGGGTCGTTTCCTTGCCAAGTCCCGCAACGCAGCATGGCGCGCTCACAGCTTTAGCCCGGAGGGCCGAACCCCGACAGGATTCATTAGCCTTCACGCGGTGTCGATCTGGAGAAAACAACTTCAATCCTCAACGTATTTCGGTAGGGGTGAGACGAGGCCGCAATTTACTGTGGGCACGCCCTGCCAGCGGCGAGTATAACGGCGAACTGCCGGGCGTTCGTCAGGGTCTTAATTCCAGACGACTACGCTTCGTTTTCAAATGACTCAGGAGATTTCCCCATGCGCTTACCTTTTCGCCTGATCGGCGGTGTACTGGTCGCCACCCTGCTCACGCAAATCACCGCGTGCGGTTCGATTTTCTACCCGGATCGTCGCGGTCAGATCGACGGCAAGGTCGACCCGGCGATTGCCGTGCTCGATGCCGTGGGCCTGCTGTTCTACATCATTCCCGGGCTGATCGCGTTTGCCGTCGACTTCGCCACCGGCGCGATTTATTTCGAGCCGGGCCACACCGCGCAGATCGATCCGGCCAAACTCAAGCAAGCCATCGGCCCGGACGGTCAGGTCGATAACCACAAGTTGCAGGCTATTCTCGAAAGCGAGCTGGGCAAGGACTTCCCTCTGGATGACCCGCGCCTGATTCAACACAAGGGCAGCACGCAACAACTGGCGATGTTCGGCCTGCAACCGGCCGCTTAAAAAGGAAACGCAATGACCTCCAGCCCCGAACACGCTCGCCTGCTCAGGCTGGCGACCCGCGCCTCGGTGGCGGTCGCCTGCACGCTGATCGTCGCCAAAGCCGTCGCCTGGTGGCTAAGTGGTTCGGTGAGCATGCTCGCCGGCCTCACCGACTCGGCGCTGGATGGCATCACTTCGATGCTCAATCTGCTCGCGGTGCATTACGCGCTGCGTCCGGCGGATGACGATCACCGTTACGGTCACGGCAAGGCGGAATCGCTGGCGGGCATGGCGCAGGCGCTGTTCATCGGTGGCAGTGCAGTGTTGATCGCGTTTCAGGCGTACGAACGGCTGCACGATCCGCAACCGCTTGGCGCGCCATGGCTGAGCATCGCTGTGATCGTGTTTTCGCTGCTGCTGACGGCGGCGCTGCTGGTGTTGCAGCATCGGGTGATCAAGCAGACCGGCTCCAATGCCGTGCGCGCGGACTCGCTGCACTATCGCTCGGACATGTTGCTCAACGGCAGCATTCTGATTGCGCTGATTTTGGCTGGTTTTGGTTTTGATCAACTGGATGCGTGGTTCGGTCTGGGGATTGCTGCGTACATTCTGTGGAGCGCGATCCAGATAGCCCGGGAAAGTTTTTCGGTGCTGATGGATGAGGAACTGCCGACGGACGTCAGTCAGCACATGCTCGAACTGGCCTGCGGTGTGCCGGGCGTATTGGGCGCGCATGACTTGCGCACGCGGATCTCCGGCAACCACTGGTTCGTGCAGTTGCACCTGGAATTGCCAGGAGAATTGACCCTGTCAGTGGCGCACGGCATCAGCGATCAAGCCGCCGATGCCATTCACAAAGCCTACCCGCGCGCCGAAGTGCTGGTGCACGCCGATCCGATAAAAGCAGCTACAAGTCGCGAGCCGCAAGCTTCAAGCTTGTAGCTCGACACTTGCAGCTCGCAGCTGCTTCTACTGGACCTGATAACCACGACTGCTCAGGCAATTGCCCTGAGCCTGTCGATAGGCCTGAACCACTTCGGGCGCCGGTTGATAAGTCGCGGTGCGCGGGTCGAAACCGCTTTGCTGCACGGCGTACTGATAGCACTGATAACCATCCTGCTGCACCTGCTCTGGCGATTGGCCGTTGGCCGGATAGGCCTCGACGTCATAGCCCTGGGATTGCGGCTGCGGCTGTTGCTGCACGGGCGGCTCGACGACTACGTAATCCTGCGTCGCTTCCTGATACGCGTAGTAGGAACCGGCGGCAAGGAACAACAGCGAACCACCGATCCACACTTCACGGGCGTAATCCGGCAAATACTGGGTGCGGATCCCACGCGGCGGTTGCACGACGATGTAGCGCGGGCCTTGCGGGCGATACCAGTAGCCGCCGGAGAAGAAATAATCCTGGCCACGATACGGCACGCGGTAATCGCGATCCGGGAAGCGGTCGATCACATGCCCCGGCCGGTATTGCGGGCCTGGGCCCCAACCGTTGCCGTGGCCGTCGGGACGACCCGGCCAGCGATTGTCATTGGGCCGATTGTTGGTCTGCCAATGCTGATTGTTGTAGCCGTTTTGCGGACGCTCGTCGCGGTAGTAACCCTGGCGCGGTTCCTGGGTCTGGCGCACCGCGTCGGGCCGTGGCTGGATCGGCAGGCTGTTGGCCGGCAATTGCGGCGGTGGTGGCGGTTGACGCACCGGGTTAGGGTTATAAGCCGGGCGGTTCTGGTCGTGGTTTTGCCATTGACCATTGTTATTGTGCTGCTGGCCGTTGTGCTCGAACTGGCGGCTGTTGTCGCCACGAATGATTTCGTTGTTCTGCGGGCGCGGTTGATTCTGCTGCGGCGGTTGATTGTTCTGCGGACGCGGCTGCTGATTATTGCCGCCATGCCCCTGATTGTTGCCCTGATGTTCCGGCCCGCGTCCGCCGTTACCGTTGCCATTCGGGCTGCGGCTCTCGGGATCATCGGCAAGTGCTTGCGCACTGACGCTCACACACAGCAAACCAACACCGGCCAGACGCCAGATGCGCGACTTCATGCTTTTTTTCACTGCGGGGCCTGTAAATGTAAGAGGACTTGTAGCTAAGACCGGGAATACACACACCGGGTTCTGCAACAGGTTATCAGTCGCGCAACTTATTTATGAGCGCCGCCACATGAAATCGCAGGCAAGAAAAAAGGGAGACCCGTCGGCCTCCCTTTAGAGAACTTCGTCCTGGCTCGACGCTTTTGACGTCGGCTCACCTCACGCCGTCTTCTGGACAGTGTGCAGCTCGGGGGCCGGCACAACCCCGGTGGGGGTGGCGGCCGCGGCAGGCCGGATAGGGCGGGCCGCGTGGACTGTGTTACCGAGCAGTGATTCTGGTGATAAGAATAGGCCTGAGGCGGCGACAGAGGATTGCGAAGATTGCTGAAATAAACACCACTTGCGCAATTTTTAACCCTGGATAGATAATCCGCCGCAATAGTTACAACCAAGGACAGATTGATGAGCAAACTCGACCGTTACGACCTGAGCATTTTGGCGGAATTGCAGCGCGACGCCCGCATCTCCAACCAGGAATTGGCCGAGCGCATCGGTCTGTCGCCCTCGCCTTGTTCGCGTCGGGTCAAGCAACTGGAAGACGACGGCTATATTTCGCGCCAGGTCGCGTTGCTTGATCGCAAGATGCTCGGGCTGAGCCTGACAGCGTATGTGCTGATCGGCATGGATCGGCACACGCCGGAGCGCTTCGAGAATTTTGAGGCGGCGATTCGCACGTTGCCGCAGGTGTTGGAGTGCAGCCTGGTCACGGGTGTGGATGCCGATTACCAGTTGAAAGTGGTAGTGCCGGACATGGATCACTATCAGAAGCTGTTGCTGGGGCACCTCACCCGCATCGAAGGCGTGACCAGCGTGCGCTCAAGTTTTGTGCTGAACCAAGTCCTCAACAGCACCGAACTGCCCCTCACCCACCTGCGCAACTGAACACCTCCCTGTAGGAGCTGACGAGTGAAACGAGGCTGCGATCTTTTGATCTTTCAAAGCCAGATCAAAAGATCGCAGCCTTCGGCAGCTCCTACAGAGCGCTTTTGTGGCGAGGGGATTTATCCCCGTTCCAGTGCGCAGCACTGGCAGGATTGGTTGCAGATGAATGACCGCGGCACACCGACACAGGTCAATGCCCCGCCATCCGCCCTTGGCGTATACTCGCCGCGCCCATTTAGCCGCGTGCGCGTCGGAGATGCCCAATGGATCCAGCCATATTAGAAGAGTGGATGATGACCGGACTGGTCAGCATCCTGATCATTTTCATGGGTTTCATCGTCTGGGATCTGGCGAAGAAGTCCAAGGCCGGGCGCTTTGGCTCGTTAATTCTGTTTTTCGTGCTGGGCCTGGGCGTGGCCGCGTTCATCATCAAAAGTGTGGTGATCGGCCTGATCGAATCCGGCGCTTTATAAGCGCGCCGGCACTTCTTTCCACTGGCCCTGATCGAGCCCTTCGATCGACCAGTCGCCAATCTTCACCCGCACCAGGCGCAACGTCGGCAACCCGACCGCTGCGGTCATGCGCCGTACCTGACGGTTGCGCCCTTCGCGAATCACCAGCTCCAGCCACGACGTCGGTATGGTCGCGCGAAAGCGCACCGGCGGGTTGCGCGGCCACAGCTCAGGTTCATCCAGTTGCCGCGCTTCGGCGGGCAAGGTCATGCCGTCATTCAACTCGACGCCATCACGCAGACGCTGCAACTGCTCGGCCGTCGGTACGCCTTCGACCTGCACCCAATACGTCTTCGCCAATTTGTGTTTCGGATCGGCGATGCGCGCCTGCAACTGGCCGTCATTGGTCAGCAGCAACAAGCCTTCGCTGTCACGATCAAGGCGTCCGGCCGGGTAGATGCCGGGCACATCGATGAAATCCTTGAGCGTCGCCCGCCCTTCGCCGTCGCTGAATTGCGTCAGCACATCGAACGGTTTGTTGAACAGGATCAGTTTCGGCTCGGCCGGTGGCGCCTTGGCAACACGGCGCGGCGAAGACGACTGAGGCTTCACGCCGGGGCGGCGGGAAGGTGGACGCGGGGGACGAGACATAGGGAGAGCAAACATTTAGCGATCAGGGCTGACAATGCTAGTGCCCCGACCGCCAAATGACCACGACTAACCGTTAACGGAACGGCGGTTCGTCGAAGCTGCGCAGTTTGCGTGAGTGCAGCGAGTTGAGTTCAGTGCGCAGCAGATCGACCGCTTCGATGCCGATCTTCAAGTGCTGGCTGACCGCGCGCTCGTAAAACGCGTTGGCCGAACCCGGCAGCTTGATTTCACTGTGCAGCGGTTTGTCGGAAACGCAGAGCAACGTGCCGTACGGTACGCGCAAGCGGTAACCCTGCGCGGCAATCGTGCCGCTTTCCATGTCCACCGCGACGGCGCGAGACAGGTTGATCAACGGTCGTTCCTGCGCCCAACGCAATTCCCAGTTACGGTCGTCGTAGGTCAACACGGTGCCGGTGCGCAGGCGTTTTTTTAGATCGTCGCCCTTCTCGCCGGTGACGTTGGCCGCTGCCTGTTGCAGCGCCATCTGCACTTCGGCCAGTGCCGGGATCGGAATGTTCGGCGGTACCACGCGATCAAGAATGCCATCGCGACGCATATACGCGTGGGCCAGCACGTAGTCGCCAATGGTCTGCGACTGACGCAAACCACCGCAGTGACCGATCATCAGCCAGCAGTGCGGACGCAGCACGGCGAGGTGGTCGGTGATGTTCTTGGCGTTAGACGGGCCGACGCCGATGTTGACCAGCGTGACGCCGTGGCCATCGTTGGCGATCAGGTGATAGGCCGGCATCTGATAACGGTGCCAGACCACACCGGCAGCGATTGCCGAGGCTTCGCCGTGATCCATGCTCTTTTCGATGATCACGTTGCCGGGCAAGACCATGCGCACGAAACGCGGATCGCTGCGCAGTTGCTCCAGACCATGGACGATGAACTGGTCGACGTAGCGGTGATAGTTGGTCAGCAGGATCCACGGCTGCACATGGCGCCAGTCGCTGCCGGTGTAGTGCACCAGCCGACGCAGGGAGAAATCCACGCGCGCCGCATCGAACAGCGCCAGCGGCAGTGGATCGGTGTTTTCCCAATCGTACAGGCCGTCGGCGATGCCATCGGTGGCGGCGGACAGGTCAGTGCTCGGAAACACCCGCGCCAGCACGGCAGCGGTGACGCCGGAGCCGGCGAGTTCATCGCCCTGCTCGACCACATACGGATATGGAATGTTTTGCTGGCTGACGCCGACTTCCACAGTCACGGTGAAGTCATGCATCAACGGCACCAGTTGTTCGAGCAGGTATTTGCGAAACGCCGCCGGGTGGGTGACGGTGACGCTGTAAGTGCCCGGCAGTTGCACCTTGGCGTAAGCACGGGTGGTCTGCGGGACTTCGCCCTGGCAATGGTAGGTCAGACGCAGTTCGGGATAACGAAACAGAGCACGCTGCGCCGCGTCGGGTTCGACGCGATCTTTCAGGTAACGCTTGAGCGCCGAGTTCAGCGCCGTGGTGGCCCGCTCATGCAGCTCGGCCAGACGATCCACGGCTTGTTCGGCGGTTTGAACAACAATAAACGCTTCGGTCACGATCAGCTTCCTGTGTTCTGACTTGCAGAGCTTCATCTTGCCTGCATCGTGGCGTCACGGGAACAGTGGCGTTGTGGGTGTACCCAATTCTTTCAGACGAAGCGAATCACTGTGGGAGCTGGCTTGCCAGCGATGGCGGCCTGTCAGCCAACATTGATGTTGAATGTGTCGGCCTCATCGCTGGCAAGCCAGCTCCCACAGGGTTTTATGGTGCTGGGGGATTGAGTCAGAAACCTTGCGGGGTTGAGCGAGCGACGAGGGCTTCGATGTCGAGGCCGCGTGGCAAGGCGCCGTAGACGCGGCCGCCAGCGCTCAGGCGGCTGGCAATGAAGGCGTCGCTGACGGCTGAGTTTCCGGCCTCCAACAGGAGCTTGGCCTGCAAACCAAGCGCGATGTCTTCGGTCAGTTGCCGCGCCCGATACTGAATGTCACTGGTGTCCTTGAACTGCGCCTGCAACTGCTGAATATGCGCAGCCAGCCGCTTGTCGCCGTGGCCATCTCCGAGTTCGCTGAACAACACATCCTGCACGCCCGGTTCTTTCGACAACGCCCGCAGCACATCCAGACATTGCACATTCCCCGAGCCTTCCCACGTAGAGTTCACCGGCGCTTCGCGGTACAAACGCGGCATGATGCTCTCTTCGACATACCCGGCGCCGCCCATGCATTCCGCCGCTTCGTTGATCATCCCCGGCGCGCGTTTACAGATCCAATATTTGCCCACTGCCGTCACCAGCCGGGCAAACTGCGCTTCGTGGCGATCATCCAGATGATCCAGCGCCTTGCCCATGCGCAAGCTCAGGGCTAGTGCAGCTTCACTTTCCAGGGCCAGGTCGGCCAGCACGTTTTGCATCAGTGGCTGCTCGCTGAGCAATTTGCCGCCGACCTTGCGGTGCGCGCAGTGATGACTGGCCTGGGTCAGCGCCTGGCGCATCAGCGAACTGGAACCGACCATGCAATCAAAACGGGTCATCGCGACCATCTCGATAATGGTCGGCACACCGCGCCCTTCTTCGCCGACCATCCACGCCAGCGCGCCACGAAATTCGACTTCGCTGGAGGCGTTGGACTGGTTGCCGAGTTTGTTTTTCAGGCGCTGGATATAGAACTGATTGCGTGTGTCGTCCGGACGATGGCGCGGCAGCAGGAAGCAGCTCAAACCCTTGTCGGTCTGCGCCAGCGTCAGGAATGCATCACACATCGGTGCCGAGCAAAACCATTTGTGTCCGACCAACTCATACGCCTCGCCCGGGCCACTGGCGCCGACCGGGAAAGCCTTGGTGGTGTTGGCGCGCACGTCGGTGCCGCCCTGTTTTTCGGTCATCGCCATGCCAATGGTCACGCCGGGCTTGTGCGCCATGCCGACGTTGCGCGGATCGTATTCGGTGGCGAGGACTTTCGGCAGCCATTGCTCAGCCAGGTTCGGCTGCAAACGCAGGGCCGGCACGCTGGCGAAGGTCATGGTCAATGGGCAACCGCTGCCCGCCTCAGCCTGGCTGTGCAGATAGCTCATCGAGGCGCGGGCAACATGCGCGCCGTCCTGGGGATGGGTCCATGGCAGCGAGGTCAAACCATGCTCGATCGCCGTGCGCATGAGCTCGTGATAAGCCGGATGAAACTCCACCAGATCGATGCGATGGCCGTAACGATCGTGGCTGACAAATACGGGTTTGTTCTGATTGGCGAGGAACCCGGCTTCCATCAACGGCCCACCGGCCAATGCGCCGTAGGCATCGATCCGCGACTCGGCCCAACCGGCGCCAAACCTGCGCGACCACTCCTGCAACGGCAGGTCGATGCGGTACAGGTTGGTGCCGTCCAGCGACGGCGGCTGGTTGGTCACTTCGTGGGTTTCGGCGAACTGATGCAGGTTCATGACGGGGCTCCTTGAATCAACCGGAAAGGTCAGTTAAGCACCGCCCCAAGATTGATCAAAGTGTCATAAGCGCCGAATTGGCGGCGCTTTTACCCTATCAGCAGCACAACACACGCCGTTCAAGGGCGGCCTGCAGCTCTTCGAATTTCACCGGTTTGTTCAGGTAATCGATCACCGTACCGGTTGCGCAAAGCTCTCGATCAGCGTTCAACGCCAACATGAACACCGGCAAGTTGGCACACCCCGGCAGCGCATGGATCTGGCAGCACAGTGATGCACCTTCATGGCTCGGCATCTGGCAATCGATCAGCACCGCATCGACGGTCTCACGTTGCAGGCAATCGAGCGCCGCCGCGCCATTGTCGGCGGTGCGCACGCGGAAACCGAGCTTGAGCAACATGCCGCGCATGACCAGTTGGTTGACACTGTTATCGTCCACCAGCAGCACCGTGCAGTCCTGCGGTGCGCGAACGCAATCACGGCCAGGCATCAGCGTTGGCGCTGGCTCAACCACCGGCAATTCAAACTCGACATCCAGCTGGAAGCGGCTGCCGCTGCCGGGCTCGGAACGGTGGGTGAGCTTGCCGCCGAGCAACTCCACCAGTTGTCGGCAGATCGCCAGCCCCACACCGAGGCCGCCGTATTCGCGAGTCATCGAACCGTCGAGCTGGAAGAAGCGCTGGTACATCGTCGCCTCGCCCAGATCGGTGAATCCGATGCCGGTGTCGATCACCGCAAACGACAGCGCCAGACGATTACCGGTCGACGGTTTGCCGGTAACCCGCAGCGCCAGCCCGCCCACGCGGGTGAACTTGATCGCGTTATCCAGCAGGCATTCCAGGCATTGCGCGAGTTTTGCGCTGTCGCCGTGTAGGCGATCCGGCAAGGTCGGCAACACGTCGACTTTGAAGTCCAGCGACTTGCTCGAGGCATTGCCGTCGAATTGCACACGCAATGATTCGACCACGCCACGCAGGCTGAAACTGCCCGGCGTGGCCTTGAGCTTGCCGGCCTGCAACTCGGTGAGGGTGAGGATGCCGTTGACCATGCGCATCATGTCGCGGGCGGAACCGGCGGCAGTCTGCTGGTATTGCTCAAGCTCCGGGTCCATCGCGACCGTCTGCATCAGTTCCAGCGAACCGATCACGCCGTTCATCGGCGTGCGCAACTCATGGGTCAGGGTCGCGAGGAATTCATCCTTGAGTTTGTTGCTGTGGGCCAGTTGCTGGTTGAGCACTTCGAGTTTCTGCCCGGCGTCGTACAGCGTCTGCGCCTGCTGCTCGCGCATCGCGTTGATGCGGTCGGCCAGCGCCAGCGACAGCAGCGCCACTTCGATGGCCGAACCGATCTGGCTGGCGTACATGGTCAGGAATACGTTGGGCAGCAGGCCCAGCACCATCAGCGTATTGATGATGCCGCCCAGCAGGAAGGCCGACCAGGCGATGATGAAGTAGCGCGCCACGCGCAGCCCCCGCCACCAGGCCATGATCCCGGCGGCGAAAATCACCACGGTGAAGGTCAGCGCCAGCGTCGTCGCCAGACGCAGGGCCAGGGCGTAACTGGTCATCAGCGACAGGCCGATGACCAGCGCACCAAACGCAATCAGTCCGATCAGCAGTCGGTCCAGCCCGCGACTGTGGGTTTTGGTCTGCAGGAAGCTGCGCGCGAACTGGCTGCCGAACAGGCCAGCGCAACCGATAAAGAATGGCGTGGAAGCGTTGGTCCACCACGGGTTGTCCGGCCAGAAATACTCGGCCGCCGCGCCGTTCACCGACAGCTGATACAGGCCGAACGAGGCGATATAGAAGATGTAATAGAGATAGCTGGTGTCGCGCACGCTGAGGTAGATGAACAGGTTGTAGACCAGCATCCCCAGCAACACGCCGTAAATGATGCCCAGCACATACAGGCGCACGGGTTGGTCTTCGAGGTACGCAGTGCTCGACCACAAGGTGACCGGTGCCTGGATCGAGCCTTCGCTGGCCAGTCGCAGGTAAACGGTTTGTTGCTGATCGGGCTCGAAGGCCAGATCGAACAGGTAATTGTTCTGGCGAATCTCGCGACTGGCGAACGGCAAGGCGTCGCCGGTCTGGCGGGCCAGGCGATAGTTGCCAGTGGCGTCGGGTAGGTACAAGTCGAGGTGGTCGAGCGGTGGATACGCCAGCTCCAGCAGCCAGGTGCGCTGGGCCTCGGGATTGCTCGGGCGGTAATGCAGGTCGATCTTCAGCCAGAACGCCGAGCGCGAGTAACCGGCATTGAGCGTGGCTTTATCGTGGGCTTTGAAATTACCGGCAGCGGCCTGCGCACGGACATCGGCAATGCTCGCCTGACCGCTTGGGTCTTCGAACACTTGCAGCGACCGGCCCAGAGGGAGGCTCTGGGTAAATTCGTCGAATTCGACGGCGCTCGCCATGATGGGCAAGCAGAACAGCAACATCAGCAAATAGCGCATTGAAGCCCCAGCGTGGCTCGTCCGGTTGTGTCAGGAAGCCCCCCATTCCTTTTGAGTAGACGTAAAACCGGTATTACCTGTTATTGGTTTGGATCCAGACTAGCATAGCCGTTGATGGCCATTGAGCACCATTGAAATTTTTCCTACAAAGGCTCTAGAACGGGCGTTCCAGAGCAAAGCAGCGGGCTAGAGCTGTTGAGTTGGTCAGGTAGATCAAAAGATCGCAGCCTTCGGCAGCTCCTACATTGATCTGGAGTTTCCTGTAGGAGCTGCCG
>NZ_RWIL01000126.1:0-76272 GCF_009764635.1 Pseudomonas sp. PB103
CGGCAGCTCCTACATGATCCGGTCAATGTAGGAGCTGCCGAAGGCTGCGATCTTTTGATCTTATTGCGCTGCCAAAACCTTTCCCGGTGAATGGCCAAACTGAATCAACCCCACCCCCGCAATCAACAACAGCGCCCCAAATACCCGTGGCAGCGTCAGCTGTTTCTCCAGCAACCCGAACAACCCGAAGTGATCCAGCAGCATCGAAGCCAGCACCTGTCCGGCCAGCGCCAAGGCAATGAATCCCGAAGCCCCGAGCTTCGGCAGCAACACCACCGCCAGCGCGACAAAACACACGCCAAACGCACCACCGGCCCACATCCACAACGGCGCTTTGCTGATAAAGTCCATCGACGGTAGCGGCAAGCGCAACAGCAGAATCACCGGTAACAACACCAACACACTCACCAACAGCGAGGCCAATGTCGCCCACAGCGGATGGCCCAAACCGCGCGCCAGATTGCTGTTGATCGCGCCCTGAAACGGCACCACCGCCCCGGCAAACGCGGCCAACGCCAACAACCCGGCCCACTGCAACGTACTCATGTTCATTCTCCAACAGGTTTTGCTGGACTCTAGAGTATTCGTCGCGCAGATTTAAATTCCGTTTCGTCATCCAGAACATGCATCAAATGAATGATCTACGCCGCATCGACCTCAACCTGCTGGTGATCCTCGACGCCTTGCTTAGCGAACAGCACGTCACCCGCGCCGCCGAGCGCTTGCACCTCAGCCAACCGGCGGTCAGTCATGCGCTGGCGCGTCTGCGTGACGTGCTCGGTGATCCGCTGCTGGTACGGGCTGGCTCGACGCTGGTGCCGACTGCGCGAGCACTGGAACTGATCGCACCGTTGGCCGAAGCCCTGGCACAAGTGCAATCGCTGCTGGCGCCCGACACCTTTGATCCGGCCAGTGCACGACGGACTTTTCGGCTGGCGATGTCGGACTATGGCGCGGCGATCATCCTCCCGTCGCTGATCCGAACCCTGCGTCATGAGGCGCCCGGCATCGATTTGCAAATCAGCCATGCCAGTCGTGAAGGGATGCTTGAAGGCGTGCTCAATGGCGATATCGACGTGGCGGCCGGGGTCTTCCCGGAAATGCCCCACGAATTGCGCAGCACGCTGCTGTTCGAAGAACGCTACGTGTGCCTGCTGGATCGCCGGACGTTGCCGGCCAGCGGTCATCTGGACCTGCGCACTTACCTGTCGCGCCCCCACGTCTTGCTGGAAATGCGCGGCAGCGGCACCCCGGAAATCGAACGCGCGCTGACCTCATTGCGCGAACGTCGCCGCGTCGCGATCAGCCTGCCGCACTGGAACGTCGCGCCGCAGTTGATCAGTGGCACGGACCTGATTTTGACCGTGTCATCGCGAAGCGTGCGCGACATTGATCAACAGACGCTGGTCGTGGTGCCGCCACCGTTCGAGATTCCGCCGTTCACGTTTGTGCTGGCCTGGCATAAGCGCCGGGGTGGAGATCAGGCGTTGAACTGGTTGAATCGAAAAATTCAGGAAGGGATAGTCGCGGCGAGCTGAGCGTTATTTACCACGCTTTTGGCGGCAGTCGCCGTGTATGGCGGTGTAGTGGTGTGTAATACAAGACGCTACAGCGTGATACGAGGAGAGGCCAGTCCCGTTTGTCTTCTGGGTAAGACCAAACGCGTTTTGATTTGCTGATGATTCGGTTGAAAGGGTCGATACAGCAGGGGATAGTGCGCGGCTGAAACCTCATCAAGGAGCGGGAAGTGACAGTGAAGTCTGGCTGGATCGGGTGTGCGGCGGTGTGCGCGTGGTTGATGGCGGGGCCGGCGTTTGCCGATTGCACGCCTGCCCCCAAGGCGCAAACGCTGGATTTTTCCATTTGTAAGGACTGGCCGGCGTTTCCAGGTCTGACGATCACCGCCGCCGCCCATTTCTCGCCCGATCCGGTGTACGGCGCAACAGAGACCGTGGGTGTCTACGACCTCGGGTTGTCGCTGAGGGCGAGCAGCGACTCGCAGCCGTTGGCGACGTTTCATCAGCCGGCTGCCTTCTCTGTTGACGCTATCGCGCTGGATGAACTGAAATTAGACACTGCCCGCTACAAGCTCGCGCCGCAATTGCAGGCGTTTGGCGTTCGAGTGCGCTTCAAAGGCTCTTCGCGGATGAATCCTCTGGATGAAACCTGGTTGTCGCTCTATGTGAAAGAGGGCGACACACTGCGTCCGGTCATGGATCGTCTGGTGGTATACGAGTATGGCGGTGAGTGGGATGGTAACTGTGCGGGCGAGCGTTATGAAACGTCGCGAACGCTGGAGCTGGCCAAAACCAGCACGCATGGCTATGCCGACCTGATCGTTAAAACGATCAGCAGCTCGACCGTTGGCAGCGGTGAGAGGGAGGTGTGCGAATCGAAAACCGTCACGCAAAAACCTGTCCTGACGACAATCCGTTATGACGGCAAAAAATATGAATTGCCCGCCGACTTCAAGGGCAACTAAGCCAACCGTTTTTATTCAAGGAAGAACAATGATTTCACGTAACACATTGCTGGGCTCCTTCATCGTCCTGGGACTGTTAACGATGACCGCCCAGGCCGCCTGCCAGACCAAAGAATTCGACGGCAAGTCGCTGTCCCGCTGCAAAGTCTGGCCGGCGTTCCAGAATCAGGCGATTGCACTCAAGTCGACGTACCTTGCCGACGCCGGGAGTGACGATGCCGGGATGTACGATCTCGACCTGTCGATCGTCAATGCCAGCAACGCCGCGCCCATCGCCACTTACCACAAGCCGGGCGCTTACAACTCCGACGCCATTCGCCTGGATGATTTGCGCATCGACACCGCGCGCTATCGCCTGGCGCCCGACGTGCGGGCTTTCGGCGTGCGTTCATTGTTCGGACACAGTTCCAGCGCACTGCCTTATGAGAAAACCGATCTGACCCTGTACGTCCGCGAGGGCAATGCGCTGCGTCCGGTACTGGAAGGCTTGGTGGTGTTCAAAAACAACGGTGAATTCATGGGTGACTGTAGCGGGTATGCCAATCAGGTCCGCCGCACGCTCGACGTTGCGCCAACGAGTCACCACGGTTTCGCCGATTTGATCATCACCACCCGCGGCAGCAAAATGAAAGAGATCAAGTCGGGCGGCCAATGCGTGTCGAAAACCACTGACCTGAAGAAAACCCAGATCACCCTGACTTACGACGGCGAACAATACGTCGTCCCCGAGGACTTCAGAGGTTACTGAATCCATGCTGACCGGCCTCAACCACCTGACCCTGGCGGTCAGCGATCTGCAGCGCAGCCTGACGTTTTATCGCGATGTGCTGCAGTTGCGCGTCGAGGCAACGTGGGACGCCGGCGCGTATCTGTCGCTGCCGGGGCTGTGGCTGTGTCTGTCGCTGGATCCATTGCGAGAATCCGAGCCGGGCGCTGATTACTCGCACTACGCCTTCAGTCTGGAAAGCGCGGACTTCGCGAATTTTGTACAGCGGCTAAAAGCGGTCAACGTGCAGCCATGGCGCGACAACCGCAGCGAAGGTGCGTCGATCTACTTCCTCGATCCGGATGGCCACAAACTGGAGCTGCATGTTGGCGATCTGGCGTCGAGGCTGGCGGCGTGTCGGCAAAAACCGTACGCCGGCATGCGTTTTTACGACGAGCAGTGATCAGGCGCAATCGGCTGATATAGACTGGCCGCCACGTGTTCTGGCGCTTGCAGGTTTTCCATGACTCCATCTTTGCTAATGGCCGTTCTGGCCTCGGGTTTCATCTACGGCATCACGCCGGGGCCGGGTGTGCTGGCGGTGTTCGGCATTGGCGCGGCGCATGGGCGGCGGGCCGGGGCAGGGTTCCTTTGCGGGCATTTGCTCGGTGATGTGGTCTGGTGCAGCACCGCACTGATCGCGATTGTCGGCGCCCGGGAAATCGGCAGCACGGCGTTCGATGTGCTTGGCGTGCTCAGCGGCCTGTACCTGTTCTGGCTCGGCTGGCGTGCGGTGCGGGCCCAGCGCCGTAGCGGCGACGAGGCACAAGGCGCGGCGCGCCAGCCGTTCTGGCACGGAATTCTGTTCGGTTTGACCAATCCCAAGGCTTATCCGGTGGCGGTGGCGACCTTTACGGCGCTGCTGTCGAGTCGCGCCGAACTGCTCAACTGGTCGATGTTGCCAGCGCTGATCGCCCTGAGTTTTCTCGGTGGACTGCTTGCCTACGCTATTCTCATTGGCGTGGTCGGCGCCCAGCGGGTGCGCACGCTGTATCAGCGTCACGAACTGCTCATTACTCGCCTGTGCGGCGTGATGTTCATCGGTTTTGCCGTCAACGCGCTGATGCATGCGCTGCCGGGGTTGATGCCGAACAAGGCTTGATGGTCTGTGCAGGGATGCGTGAATAAAAGGTCAAGGATGGTTGATGAGTGCTGCATTGTCCGGACACCCACGCTGAACCATGGAAAGCCGAAATTCCGCGCCGTTGGCGAGTTACATCGACCTGTTGCTGGACGCCGTTTGTGCGGTCGACAAGCAGGGGCGCTTCGTTTTTGTCAGTGCTGCCTGCGAGCGTATTTTCGGCTACACGCCAGACGAATTGATCGGTCGGCCGATGATCGAACTGGTGCACCCGGCTGATCGACAGCGCACGCTTGCGGCCGCCAGCGAGATCATGGGCGGCGAGCCGAAACACAACTTCGAAAACCGTTATGTGCGCAAGGACGGTCGCGTTGCGCACATTCTGTGGTCGGCGCGCTGGTCGGAAGTCGATCAACTGCGCATCGCCGTGGCCCGCGACATCACCGAACGCAAACAGGCCGAATCACGCCAGGCGGCGTTGTATGCGATTTCCGAAGCCGCCCATGTCGCCGAGGATCTGCTGGCGCTGTTCAAGCGTATTCACCTGATCATCGGTGAATGGTTGCCGGCGCTGAATTTCTCCGTGGCGCTGTACGACGAGCACTGCGCGCAACTGAACTTTCCCTATCATGTCGACGATCACGAATTGCAGCCCGAGCAACCCGGCACCGTCACCGGGCGCTTGTGCACAGAAGTGATCCGCAGCGGTCAGCCGATTCTTCTGACACCCGACAGCGACGATTGCCCGGCTGATTTTGCCGCACTGGTTGCCGGGCAGAATTCGCCTTGCTGGCTCGGCGTGCCCCTGAATTCGAAAAACGGCACCATCGGCGCGTTGATCGTCAAAAGCCTGCCCGGCGGCGAACGCTACACCGAGCAGGACAAGGAGCTGCTGCAATACGTCTGCGCCCAGGTTGCAACCGCCATTGAACGCCAACAATTGCACGCCCGACTGCGGCGCATGGCGCAATACGATCAGCTCACGCAACTGCCAAATCGGGAGTTGTTGCGCGAGCGTTTGACGGCGGCTTTAACCGGCGCCCGCGAGCAATCCGGGCATATGGCGTTGCTGTATGTCGACCTTGATCGCTTCAAGCAGGTCAACGACACGTTCGGTCATGCGGTGGGGGACATGCTCCTGCAAACCGTGGCCAATCGCCTCAAGGGCTGCGTGCGTGAAACCGATACGGTTGCGCGGATTGGCGGTGATGAGTTCGTCGTGCTGTTGCACAGTGTTCATGCCGCTGAAGATGCCGACAGCGTGGCGGAAAAAATCCGACAGGTGCTGGTACAACCGATGCGTCTGGATGGCCACAACCTGCGCATCGAGCCGAGTATCGGCGTCGCCCGCTACCCCGAGCACGGCAGTGGCGAGGAACAACTGTTCCGGCATGCCGATCAAGCGATGTACACGGCCAAGCGCTTGAACCACCACGCCTTCAATAACTGATCCGGTCGCGCCGTTCGTCGCATCGAGGGCAATTTTTCTAAACCTTTGCCCGGCAGAAAATTCTCAATCTAGGCGGGCACCTGCTCGCCACGATCATTACCAAGAGGTAGAGAATCATGCCTAATTCAAGAAACTCGAACTCGGGAAACTTCGCCAACGATCGAACGAAGGCCTCTGAAGCTGGTCGCAAAGGTGGGAAAACAACCACCACGACAGTTGATAAAGAGCCTGCGAAAACAGACATGGGCCGCAAGCCCGCTCAGAAATCGAAGTAGTCGGTGAAGGTTGTTTTGATTGAGAGGCGGGGGCGTAAGCTCCCGCTTGAATTTGCAGAGTAAGGAGGGCGCGACCATGAGCCGGATGGCCACCCGTGTACGCAACATCAGTTTTGCAACATTGCTGGGCCTGTGTGCCAGCAGTGCTTTCGCCCAGTCGCCCGCCGACTTCATCAACGAAGCGTCGGCAAAAGGCATGGCCGACATTGAGGCCAGCCGCTTGGCGCACGGCAAAACCGAATCCAAAGAGGTCAAGGATTACACCATCGTCGTGATCAATGACCGCACCACGGCCAATCAGCACCTGGCGAAGATCGCCAAGAAGCTCGACTTGCCCGTCGCCCCACGCGAGGAAATGGCTGACAAGGCCAAAGAACTCATACCAGAAGTGAAAGATGGCGCGACGTTCGACCAGGCCTACGCTGCCAGTCAGGTCAAAGCCACTGAAGAGGCTATCGAACAGATTCAGCAGCAGGCGCAAACCACCGACGTGCCGGAAATCAAAGCCTTCGCTGACGAGACGCTGCCCAAATTGCAAAACCACCTGCAAATGGCCCGCGCCCTGCAAGCCAGCCGCTAATCAAAAAAGATCGCAGCCCGCCCCATGTAGGAGCTGCCGCGGGCTGCGATCTTTTGTCACCCATCAACACTCATTCAAATCCTGCTTCGGCTTGCTCTTCTCGCCCAGCCCCTCAAGATTGAACACCTCGCCCTCACCCAGCATCCGATAGTGCTTGCGCAACGCTTCCAGTTGCTTGAGGTCCAGCGCCTCCAGTCCGAGCATCGCGTTCTGCGCCTCTTTGGTCACCAGCAGCAATTCATCGATCTTCAAATGCAGGATGTCGGTGTCGCGGTTCTGCGTGTTCTGAATCAGGAACACCATCAAAAACGTGATGATCGTCGTCGAGGTATTAATGATCAGTTGCCAAGTATCGTTGTAATTAAAAATCGGCCCGCTCAACCCCCACAACCCAATCAGGATCAACGCCCCCATGAACGTCTTCGGGCTACCGGCCCACAGGGCGAGCTTCTGGGAAATCTTCGCGAATTTCATAGCCGTGTTCCTTATTGGGATGCGCCTGAAATTCAGACACTGACGGGGTTGTGAAAATTCGACTTACAATTTTTTCCGTTCGAGAAAAATAGGGGGGGCAAAGACGCGAGGGATGACTTGAGGGTGAAACTTTCATTGTGCTGTTTTGTGGCTAGTATCAGTTGGCAATCAAATTGCCAGCAGCTCATTACACGGATAGAAAATCACGCAAGAGGCCACTCATGGAATTCTTCGAAAAGTTAGCCAGTCTAGCCGCCAAGGTCCGGTTGCAGAGCGCCGCAATCCAGACGGAAGAAGCAACGAAAAATGCATTTGTCATGCCCTTCATCAGCACGGTGCTTGGTTACGATGTTTTTGACCCAACAGAGGTTACGCCTGAGTTCGTCTGTGATGTGGGCACGAAAAAGGGCGAGAAAATTGATTACGCCATCATGAAGGGAGGGGAAGTACAGATTCTGATCGAGTGCAAAAAGATCGGTGAGCCTCTGCACATCAATCATGCTTCCCAGCTATTCCGCTATTTTCATGTCACCAGTGCACGAATCTCGATTCTCACCAATGGCCAGGTCTACAAGTTTTTTACGGACCTCGATGCGCCGAACAAAATGGATGAGAAGCCATTTTTGGAGCTGGATCTGCTGGACATTGATGAGTACTCGGTCCCCGAGTTGGTGAAATTGACCAAGTCGGCTTTTGACGTTGATTCGATCATCAACGCGGCGGGCGAATTGAAATATGTCAGCCAAATCAAGAAGGTCATCGCAGCGCAGGTCAGCAAGCCGGACGATGATTTCGTCAAGGTTTTCGCCTCTCGCGTTTACGACGGTGTGATCACTCAGAAAGTCCGTGAGCAGTTTCATGAGCTGACGCGTAAAGCTGTCGCGCAATTTCTCAATGACCAGATCAACGAGCGGTTGAAGTCTGCAATGAGCGGCGCTATCCCGCAGGCGTTGGTGCCAGTGCCGACAGCTTCTGGGGGCACAGATCCGTTGGTTCCAGGCGACGAATCAGACGATAAAATCATCACCACCCTGGAAGAGTTGGAGGGGTATCACATCGTTCGGGCGCTGGTTCGGTCGGTCGTCGATGCCAAGCGAATCGTGCAGCGCGATACTCAGAGTTATTTCGGCATCCTGCTGGATGACAACAATCGCAAACCGATCTGCAGATTGCATTTCAATCGTTCCCAGAAGTACATCGGTATCTTCGATGAGGAAAAGAACGAAACGCGCCATCCGATCAGTACGGTCGACGACATCTATGAGTATTCGGATCATCTGAAAAAAACGGTCGGGTACTACGCCTGACAATAAACCGGCCCTTGGAGGCCGGTTTTTTTATCGCCTACTCAGTGATTTCCATGCCTACGGTCCAACTGAAATACCCCACAGCCTCACACTGCTGGTTCACCAGCATGAAACTCAACTCGCACTGTTCGACCCCGATACCCTTCGCCGTGCAAGCCCAAAAGTGATCATCTGCCTTGTGGCTGCCGGGTACCGTCGGGTTTGCCGGGTCGGGAGCGGGGACGGTGAGGTGCGTGTGGACTTCCAGGGCCGGTTCTGAAACCACGTCGCTGCTGGCGACGGTCATGCGATAGATGACGACGCTGTGCTCGGCGATCAGGCTGATGGATCGTCCACGAAAATGCAGGAGGCGGCCGATCTCGATTGGCAGTGTCACTTTGCTGTCATTTATAACTATTTCTTTCGAGTTATTACCCGCGGCGAAAAAGACCAGACCATCGGCAATGCCTGTTGGCGCGGCCGGGTCCAGGCTGGAGTCCGGATGACGCTTCAGCATTGACTCGGCATCCACGATCAGCAGGATATTGTGTGCATCTGTAGCGGCAGAAGAGGGCGAGGGAATGGGTTCGGAAGTCATCATGGATTCCTTTCATGATGTTGGCACAAGACGGCAACCGCTTCGGTCAAGGCAAGACATCCTGTTCCGGCCGGGGCGGCAACGGATCGGTTGAGCCCCTCTTGGTCGAGGGGCCCTGAACATCATCAGTTATGAATGGAGATGAACGGATCCCACGAGCAGCAGCCGATGATCTGGCAGTTGCGATCGACGATCAGGAAGTGGAAGTGATAGGTCACGCGACCGCAGTCCAGGGTCTCCGACGACCAATAATGGTTATCGACTTTCTGGCAGCTGGGGACGGATGGGTTTTCCCGATTGGGCACCGCAACACAAGCTGTAGCCTTGCGCGGCGAGGGTGGCGAGATCAGGTCAGCACCGGCATTGCCGATGAACTTGTAGAAAATTACCGCCTGCTCGAAGCTCTGCGACAGGCTTGTTTCGCGCCAGCGGATCAGGTCGCCGACCTGAGCCTTGAGGTCCAGCTCGCCACCGGCCTGACCACTGACGACGTTATCCTGATTGGTGACCATGTACACATGATGCCAGTCGATCAGCGTGGGGTTCTTCGGGTCTTTGCTGATGTTTGGATATTTTTTCAGAATGGTTTCGGTGTCGATAGAGACCAGAATATCCGTAACTCGAGACATGGTAACGCTCCTTTTTTCAGAGTGACCGTCGCGCCTCAATCCAGGCACGACGACGCTTGCTTGCCGTATGGCTTGCGCGAGCACACTACTGGGGGGAACCCACCGGTCATGAGGTATGAGCAGGCCGTGCTCCTTGCACGAAGACGAGAGAATCGGGTTCCTTCCGACTGCCGCCACTTGACTATAGGTAGATTTCTTTTGCTGTCAAAATCGCTTTTGTCTGGCTCGACGGACGGTCAGAAACGCAATAGGCACCTAAGCATTGGCGATAAAGAACGGTCTTCGCAGACATGCTTTGAAATGAGTCGCTCTGGAGCGAATCGCGATGCAACCTGTATTGTAACCAACCGCTGCAACACCCCCTGACAGGAGAACGCAATGAGTTGGTCTGCCCAGCAATATGTCGCCTTCGAAGATGAACGTACCCGGCCGGCGCGCGATCTGCTGGCGGCGATTCCATTGGCTGAAGCGCGCTCGGTCATCGACATCGGTTGCGGCCCGGGCAACTCGACCGAACTCCTGGTGCAGCGCTTTCCGGGGGCAGGCGTCAGCGGACTGGACAGCTCGGCTGACATGATCGAGGCCGCACGCAAGCGCTTGCCGCAGTTGCAGTTCGAGGTGGGCGACATTGACCATTGGGCTGACGAAGGCCGCTTCGATGTGATTTTCGCCAATGCGGTGTTGCAGTGGGTGCCGGACCATGCGGCGTTATTGCCGGCGCTGGCAGGCAAGTTGTCGTCCGGTGGCAGCTTGGCGATCCAGATGCCGGACAACCTCAATGAACCGTCCCATCGGCTGATGCGTGAAGTCGCCGCCAATGGCCCGTGGGCGAGCAAACTGGCGGGAGCAGCAGGTCAGCGCACCGATATGGCGAGCGCCAGCGATTATTTTTCCATGCTGCGACCGCTCTGTGCGCGAGTCGATGTGTGGCGTACCACCTACCATCATCAATTGACTGGCGGGGCGGCGGGCGTGGTTGAGTGGTTCAAGGGCAGTGGTCTGATCCCGTTTCTCAACCCGTTGAGCGAGGCCGAGCAGGCAGCGTTTCTGGAGCAATACCAGGCGCGAGTCGAAGAGGCCTATCCGGCGCTGGCTGATGGTTCGGTACTGTTGCCATTCCCGCGGCTGTTCATTGTTGCGACCCGATAATAATCAGGGGCGTTGCAGGTGGGGTTTGCCGAGGCAGGGCCATTTGCACTGTACCCCTTGAGTTTGCACCGCAAGTCGGTACTGTCCGCTCCAACAGTGGAGGTCGGCGAATTTTTCATGTGTTCTACGGCTTTCGGCGCATCACAAGGGAGGGTAACAAATAGTGATCTGGTTTCTCGAAGGGCAGTCCAGTCAACGGGACATCATTCTCGGCGCGCGCGAAGCGTTGCCGGCTGAGGTGAAGATTTACGCCTCGCATCGACAGGATCGTCCCGAAATCACTTCGGTTGCCGACGTCAGCTTTGTCGAGCCTGCGGACAATCAGGAGCGCATCGATTGGGTCATTGCCACCGCGCAGGCTCATCAGATCAAGGTTGTACTGGCCGGTCGTGTGGGTCGGGAGTTCGAACACGCCCGTGAGCGCTTCGAGCGCGCCGGGCTTGTGCTGGTCACCGGTGCACTGTCGCTCGACACGTTTGACCTGGTCGACGACAAAAGCCGCTTCACGGCTGAGGCGGAGCGCGCGGGTCTGGCCTGCGTGCCGGCAATCACCGCGTCGAATGCCGAGGAACTGCAAGCGGCTTACCAGATGTTATCGGCGTCGGGGGAAGTCTGCGTCAAACCTGCCGTGGGCATTTACGGTCAGGGTTTCTGGCGGTTCAAGGCCAGTGCCGACCCTTTTCGCTGCTTCGCCAACCCCGATGTGCGTGAAGTGAACTTCGACATCTATATGCACGGCTACCGTTCGGCACTGACGCCGCCACCACCGATGCTGGTCATGCCGTACATGGCGGGCAGCGAATGTTCGGTGGACATGGTCTGCGAAGCCGGGCGCCCGGTTGCGTTCGTCGGCCGTCGCAAGAAAGGCCTGCATCAACTCTGCGAGCGTGAAGGGGCGGCAATCGAGCTTGCCTTGAAGGCCGCCGAGCACTTCAAGTGTGACGGTATCGTCAATGTTCAGACCCGTGACGACGCAGACGGTAACCCGCACCTGCTTGAGATCAACGCGCGTTATTCCGGCGGCGTCGGTTACACCCGGGCGGCCGGAGTGAACCTGGCGGGGATTTTTGCCGCTCGTCGGCTAGGCTTGCCCGAGCCCCAAGGGATTTGGCGACCAGACGTGCGGGTAAAGGGGATCACCGTTGCGGCGGTAGCATCACCCTGATATTAAATAGGCCTATGAAGTCTGATACCATTTGCTCGTTTGCGTCGACCGGCACAAACCCATGCAGGAAGCTATTCAAGGAGTTTTCAAGGAATGATGGTGCTAGCGCCTGGCGCAAACACCGCAGTATCAAGCGCCCGGAGTGAGTGGACTCTGGAATGTGGAAACTCTTCGGCTTTCGGGGAGTACGCCGCAGTTGCCATATTGCCGGTTGATGAAAAACGCCGCCCGAAAGGTGATCCTGCCCTCTTTCAGACGCCACGCGCCTGGATGGAATGGGTCGAGGACCAGCAGAAAGTCGGCTGCAAGCTGAAACTGGACGAAATCCCGGCGGGCAGCGATCGCGTGCTCCTGGTGGTGTACACCTTTTCTGCTGCGGGGCCGGTGAGTGAGCTGAAAAACCTGCGCCTGCAGGTCGATGGCCAGATTGATTACGCGCTGGACCTTGGCGAAAACGGCGAGTCCGCCATCATCATTGGCGAGTTCTACCGCCGAAATGATCAATGGAAATTTCGTGCGCTGGCTGAAGGCTCTGCCTACGGCCTCGCGGCGCTTGGCCGGCGTATCGGTCTGGATATCGACGACGCCCATCCCAATGGCCGCTCCAGTGGCGCAGGCTCCGGTCGACCGCCGAGCAGCGCCACCGGCACGGCGTTCGCCGTCTCTGCCACCCATGTCATGACCTGCGCCCACGTCATTGAAGGCATGCGTGAGATCCACATTGCCTCGTTTGACGGGCGCTACCGTGCCGATCCCGTTGTGGTTGATCGACGCAACGACATCGCTCTGCTGCGGGTGATCGATTGCCCGGCATTGAAACCGGTGGCCTTCAAGTCCGGCTTCGGTTGCGATCTGGGCGAAGCCATTGTCGCGCTGGGGTTTCCTTTGGCCGGTTTTGCCGGCGGTGGTGTCCACGTCACTCAGGGCGGTGTGTCGGCCCTGTTCGGTTTGCACAACGACGCCAGCCTGCTGCAGTTCACCGCAGCCATCCAGCCGGGCTCCAGCGGCAGCCCGCTCTTCGATTCTTCCGGGGCCGTGATCGGTCTCGTCACCTCATCCATACCTGACGCACAGAACATGAACTTTGCGGTGAAAGCCTCACTGTTGAGCTCTTTTCTCGATGCCTGCCGTGTTGACGGCAGAAAACATGCATCTGGCCAGACCTTTACCGCAGCCCAACTGGCACGCGAAGCACAAGCTTCGATGTGGCGGGTGGAAGCCTCAAATCTCTGATTCATCTTTGAATTGCAAACTTACGGAAGAGGCACTGGATCTTCGGTTCAGTGCCAAGGCAGGAAATTGTTAATGGAATCAAATGCAGCAACGCAAGCGCTGAGCGCGCAACTGATGCGCGGGCGTCTCGACGTCAACGTTGATGATGCTGTCATTGCCCCCGACTCACTGTTCGGCTTCGCCGAGCGTCGTAATCCGAAGCGGGCATTCCTGTTCGTCTCCAAAGTACTCGGACGACACATTCCTGTGCGTCCATCGGTAATGGCCGCCAGTTTTAAAAGCCTGGCGGCAGAAATTCCGGCTGACTTGCCAGGCCCTGTGCTGGTTATCGGCATGGCTGAAACCGCTGTCGGCCTCGGTGCCGGTGTGCACCGCGCCTACAGCGCCACCCGGCCTGATACGGTGTACATGGTCAGCACCCGTCATCCCACGGGCACCGAGTTGTTCACCCGTTTCGAAGAGGAACACAGCCACGCCAGCGCGCACCTGATTCACTTGCCGGTTGACCCGCAGGTGCGGGAGCAGATGCTCAATGCGCGCTCGTTGGTGCTGGTCGATGACGAAGCCTCGACGGGCAAGACGTTCATCAATCTGCATCGCGCGCTGGTCGATGCCGGTCTGGATAAAGTCGAGCAGGTCGTGACCTGCGTGCTGACCGACTGGTCCGGCGGCGCCGTGCGCGAGGCACTGGGCGATAGCGTGCACCAGGTGTCGCTGCTGAAAGGCTCGTATGAATTTTTTGAAGACACCGATGCGCCGCTGCCGGACATGCCAGCCGTGGGCACCATCGCCGCCGGTGATTGGCCGGTAAATGCGGACAACGACTGGGGCCGTCTCGGTGTGCGCAGCGTCGCCGATACCCTGGCGCCTGCGCTTCACGTAGAGCCTGGTGAGAAAATTCTGGTGGTGGGTACCAGCGAGTTTGTCTGGCGTCCGTTCCTGCTGGCCGAACGCCTGGAACGCGCGGGTGCCGATGTGCATTTCAGCTCGACCAGCCGCTCGCCGATTGCCCTGGGCCATGCGATCGAGCATGCCTTGTCGTTTGCCGACAACTACGGGCTGGGCATTGCCAATTTCCTCTACAACGTCCGTCCGGGTCAGTTCGATCGGGTGCTGATCTGCTCGGAAACCCCGCAGCAGGCGGTGTCTGCCGAACTGTTGAAAACCTTGAATGCGCAGGTGATCGTTGATGCAAAGTAATCGCCCGCTGGCGTTGGTCGATCTCGACGACACGTTGTTTCAGACCGCGCGCAAGATGCCCGAAGGTACACCGCGTCACACAGCGACCCTGGATGTCGACGGTCAGCCCAACGGCTACATGAGCCCGGTGCAGAAATCGATGGCCGAGTGGCTGCTGGCAACGACCGACGTGGTCCCGGTCACGGCGCGCAGCGTGGAAGCGTTCAGCCGCGTCCGGTTGCCATTCCGGCAGGGCGCCATTTGCTCCCATGGCGGGGTGATTCTTGGCGCCGACGGCAAGCTTGATCAGGCCTGGCAGGCGCGCATGAGCGATATCCTTGCGGCCTATCAAAGCCGTCTGCCGGAGCTGAGCGAAGCGACACTCGACATCGGCAGGCAGCTCGGTATCTCGTTGCGTGGCTGGGTGGTCGAAGAAGAGGGCCTGCGCCACTACGTGGTGACTAAGCACAACGAAAGCAGTGACGAAGTGCTCAACGCCGTGCTGGCTGAAGTTCAGTCCCAGGGTTTGCTCGAGGGCATGCACGTTCACGCCAACAGCAACAATCTGGCCTTCCTGCCGCAGGGCCTGTCCAAGCAGGCGGCGGTGCAGGAATGGTTGCGCCGTGATCGCGAAGCCAACGGCGAGCGTCCGCTGCTCGGCTTCGGCGATAGCATTACCGACCTGGCATTCATGCAAGAGTGTCACTGGTGGGTGACCCCGACGCGCAGCCAGTTGGCCAAACGCGTAGAGGCTTCGATTCATGAGTAAGGCCATCTCCAGCCTGGTGACGGTGGGCAGCGCGAGCTATGCGTCGGATGACGTGCATTTCCTGCTGCAAGCCGTACAGATGGACGTGACCGACGTCGAGGAAAAAGAGCGCCTGATTCAAACCAAGCAGAAGCACTATTCCGAAATGATCAGCCTGGAAAGTGCGCCCAGCGATATTCACAAGGCGCTTTACGAGCGAGTCCTGGCGCAAAACGGCGCGCGCATGGCCGCCGATGTGCAAGCCCTGGCGCTGGGTTTGAACGAAACCTGCAACGGCCCGTCGATTGTCCTGGTGTCGTTCGTGCGCGCCGGTCTGCCGCTGGGTGTGCTGCTGCGTCGCGCGCTGATCGAGATGGGCCGCGAAACCTATCATTACGGCATCAGCATCGTCCGTGATCGGGGTATCGATACTGTGGCGCTGGAAGCCATCATCGAGGCCCATGGCGCCGAGAACATCATCTTTGTCGATGGCTGGACCGGCAAGGGCGCGATCTGCGGTGAAATCCAGCGCAGCCTCGGCGATGACGCGCGTTTTCCGAAACTGCCGCGCCTGGTCGTGCTGGCGGACCCGTGCGGTCGCGCATGGATGGCGGCGTCTGCCGAGGATTGGGTGATTCCGTCCGGCATCCTCGGGGCGACCGTCTCTGGTCTGGTGTCTCGCTCGATCTGGCCGGAAAACGGCGGACTGCACGGCTGCGTGGTGTACGACCATCTGCGTGAGCACGACGTGACGCAAGCGTTCATCGAGCACATCGAAGTGCAGCGCAAAGCCTTGGGCGACGTTGCCAAAGCCACGCCGTGGAGTGAAGAACAACGTCGCGAACTGCAGGGCGCGGCGACCCATGTCGTTGAATCACTGGCAGCACGTTTTGAGATAACCAACCTCAACCGGGTCAAGCCTGGCATCGCCGAAGCGACGCGCGCCGTGCTGCGCCGCGTTCCGCACCACGTGTTGATCCGCAACCGCAACGACAGCGACGTGCAATTGCTCATGCATTTGACCGAAGCGGCCGGCGTACCGGTGGAAGAGGTCGGTGCACAGTTGGGGCCTTACCGTGCCGTGACGATCATTCGGAGCCTGGGCTGATGAAAACCCTTTCTCCCTATGCCCTCGGCGCCACCCTGTACATGCCGGCCACCCGCGCTGACCTGCTCGATGTGGTGTTCCGCAACAAGCTGCCGGAACTGCGCTCGCTGGTGGTGTGCCTGGAAGATGCGGTTGCCGATATCGATATCGCGACGGCGCTGGCCAACCTGCATGGCCTGTTGACGGTCATCGATCAGCGCGGCGGTCGTCCCGAAGACGGCCCGTTGCTGTTCGTGCGGCCGCGCGACTCGGAGATGGCGGCGGTACTCAACGACTGGCCGCTGATGGCGCACGTCGATGGCTTCGTCATCCCGAAACTGACCCTGGCCAATCTTGGCGCCTGGGAGCAGGCCGTGACCAATCCGGCGTTGTTCCTGATGCCGACGCTGGAAACCACCGACGTATTCAATCCCACGGCCATGGTCGAATTGGGGCAAGCGCTCAAGGCCAGCCTGAATCAGCGCATCATCGCCTTGCGCATTGGCGGCAACGACTTGATGGGCAGCCTCGGTCTTCGGCGTAATCCGACCACCACGCTGTACAGCACGCCGATGGGCTACGTGATCCCGATGCTGGCCGGCGTCATGGGGTCGCAGGGCTTTGCATTGACCGCGCCGGTGTTCGAGCAGTTGGCATCGCCGCATCTGCTCAAGGAAGAACTGGAACTCGATATCGCCCATGGCCTGGTTGGCAAGACGGCGATTCATCCGAGCCAGATCGAGATCATTCAGGACACCTTGCGCGTCAGCCTTGAAGACTTCAACAGCGCCAAGCTGATCGTCAGCGACGTGGCCCCGGCCGTATTCCGCCACAACGACGCGATGTGCGAGCCTGCTACGCACTACCGGTGGGCAGTGAAAATCCTTGACCGCGCGCAGTGGCACGGCATCCGTCAGGCGGAAGTCGGTGTCGGTGAAAGCGCGATTCGTCTGGCGGAGGTGTCAGGATGATAGAACAGATCGACAGCCCTGGAGCACCGCCACGGCCGGTTTTGGCGGTGTTCGATTTCGACGGCACGCTGACCCGGCACGACAGTTTTGTGCCGTTCCTGAAGTTCGCCTTCGGCAAGCGCGAGTTCAATCGTCGCCTGCTTCGGCTGGCATTGCCCAGCCTGCGGTTCGTCGCCCGGCGGATGAGCCGTGACGAACTCAAGGCGCAACTGATCCGCACGTTTCTCTCGGGCGTGAAGCTTGAGTGGCTGCAACAGCACGCCGCGAGTTATTGCGCGCAGGCCTGGCCGCGCCTGATGCGCCCGTCAGGGTTGCTGGCCATTGAGGCCGAACTCAAATCCGGAGCTGTAGTGACCCTGTGTTCCGCCTCGCCTGCGCTGGTATTGCAGCCTTTCGCTGATCGTCTGGGCGTGAAGTTGATCGGTACGGAACTGGAAGTGGTGGACGGCGTACTGACCGGACACATCACCGGCAACAACTGCCGATGCGAAAACAAGGTTCTCAGGCTCGAGGCGGTTTACGGCAGCTTGCTGCAGTTCCGGATCCGCGCCTGGGGCGATACCCGCGGCGATCACGAGTTGCTGGCAGCGGCTGAAGATGCGCACTGGCGGCACTTTCACCCGACGTGGCGGCGTGGCCGTCTGCGGGTGAGCAAAGCTAGTAATCCGGGCGTGCGTGATGCGCACACCGACCTGCATGGGGCGGGCAAACCTGATCGCTCCATGAACACCGATGACCAACAAGGAGCGTAACGATGGCACTTACCCTGAGTAAAAAACAGTCCATTTCCCTGGAAAAAACTGCCGGCACTGCGTTGTCCAGCGTCAGCCTCGGCCTGGGTTGGGATCCGGTAAAGGCCGGTTTTCTCGGCAAACTGATGGGCGGTGGCGGTGACATCGACCTCGATGCTTCGTGCATCCTGCTCGACGCCAGCCTGAAGCCTGTCGATCTGGTCTGGTTCCGTCAACTCAAGTCCCAGGACGGCTCGATCCAGCACTCCGGTGACAACCGCACTGGCGAAGGCGCCGGTGACGACGAAACCATCCATGTTGACCTGCAGCGCCTGCCAGCGGTCGTCCAGCATCTGGTGTTCACCGTGAACAGCTTCACTGGCCAGAACTTCGAAAAAGTTGAAAACGCCTACTGCCGCATCATCAATGCCGGCAACAAAACCGAACTGGCGCGCTTCAACCTGTCCGAGCGTGGCGCTCACACCGGCATCGTCATGGCGAGCCTGTCGCGCGACAACAATGACTGGAAGTTCACCGCTATCGGCGAGTCCACCCATGGTCGCACCGCCGATGACCTGATCAACCTGGCCACTCAGGCGCTGCGCTAATGGCGAGCCTTGCTCCGGGCGGCAACGCGCCAGTTGCCAGCGGCCCGCTTCGCGTCGACATCAATTACTCGCCCATTCCGGGCGCGGACATTGATGTCTCGGCCTTCGTTCTGGGAACCACGGCAAAGGTTCGCGGCGATGGCGACATGTGCTTTTACGGTCAGCCGAGCGTGCTCGGCGGTGCCGTGACCCTGGCGGATTCCTCGGCGGGGCGCGCGGTGTTCAACGTTGATCTGAGCCGTCTCGAACCGGCCGTGGAAAAAGTCGCGCTGACCGCCACGATCTACGAGAACAAAGCCAGCTTCGAGCGCGTCTCGCAGCTGTCGGTGGTGGTCTCGGGTGGCGTTGAAGCGCAGATCCCGACCAGCGGCATGAAGGAAACCGCGCTGATCCTCGGTGAGTTCTATCGCCGTCAGGGCGAGTGGAAATTCCGTTGTGTCGGTCAGGGCTTCAACGGCGGGCTCGAGCCACTGGCCAAGCATTTCGGCGTTGATGTCGCGGCTCCGGCTCCGGCTCCGGCAGCCGCGCCGACTCCGGCGCCAGTACCCGTGCCACCACCAGCACCGGCCGCGCCGAAGTCGACGATCAGCCTGAGCAAGGTCACCCTCGATAAAACACGCAGCTCCATCAGCCTGGAGAAGACTGCTGCCGGTTTCGGCGAGATCAAGGTCAACCTGAACTGGAACAAGCGCAGCTCCGGCGGCTTCTTCAAGAGCAGCACCTCGATCGACCTGGACGTCGGTTGCCTGTACGAGTTGCAGGACGGTGAAAAGGGTGTGGTTCAAGCCCTTGGCAACTGCTTCGGCAGCCTGAATCACGCACCGTACATCCAGTTGATGGGCGACGATCGTACCGGCTCTGTTGCCGGTGGCGAATGGCTGCACATCAATGGCACCAAGTGGGCGGAAGTG
Source organism: Pseudomonas sp. PB103 (assembly GCF_009764635.1). Lineage (NCBI taxonomy): Bacteria > Pseudomonadati > Pseudomonadota > Gammaproteobacteria > Pseudomonadales > Pseudomonadaceae > Pseudomonas > Pseudomonas sp. PB103. Next base: position 19,404 of record NZ_RWIL01000126.1, read on the forward strand.
CGACGGATCCTGATCTTCGCCTTCATCTACGAAGGCGCGCCGAACTGGCGGGAGACCGATGGTGTCGTGACCATCCACATCCCGAACCAGCCGGACATCGAGGTACGTCTCAACGAAGAGGGCGGACGTGATGGCATGTGCGCCATCGCCATGCTCGAAAACGTCAACGGCGCCGTCAAGGTGTCCCGGCGTGTGGACTTCCACCGTGGTCATTCGGCGGTGGACAAAGCCTATGGATGGGGCATGAGCTGGCGTGCCGGCTCGAAATAGTGACTTCGGCGGGGCTTGGGGCCCCGCCTTTCAGAGGACCTCAAAATGTTTGCATGGCTTAAAGAAAACGCGGCAATAGCCCGGGACAAACTGACCAGCGAGGTCAGCAAGTTCAAAAACCAGAAGTTCATGGATGCCGTGACAGCCGCCTGTGCACTGGTCGCCTCGGCCGACGGTGAGATCTCCTCTGCCGAGAAAACCAAGATGGCCGGGTTCATCAGCAACTCGCCGGAACTGAAAGTGTTCAACATGGCCGACGTCATCAAGTCGTTCAATGGTCACTGCGAAAAGTTCGAATTCGACTATCAGATCGGTCAGGCGGAAGCGCTGAAGACCATCGGCAAGATCAAGAACGATGCCGGTGCCGGTCGTCTGCTGGTGCGCGTCGCCTGCGCCATCGGTGCGTCGGATGGCAACTTCGACGACAAAGAAAAAGCGGCTTGCCGTCAGATTTGCCTTGAGCTGGGTTTGAGCCCGGCTGATTTCGAACTTTAAGGAGCTGGACCTTGGACAGTCACATTGGATTTCCCCCGCTGACGATGGCGGTGTTCGTCGGGATCGCGGTGGGCGCGCTGCTGCTCGACATGGTCACCCATCGTGGCGACAAACCTATTTCGCTGGCTAAAGCCTCGATCTGGTCGATTTTCTGGATTGCGATCTCGCTGGCGTTTGCAGGCTTCCTGTACTACGAGCACGGGCCTGAGGTCGCGAGCCTGTTCGTCACCGGTTATGCGCTGGAGAAAGTTCTCAGCGTCGACAATCTCTTTGTGTTCATGGCGATTTTCGCCTGGTTCAAAGTGCCGGATGGCATGCGCCACCGTGTTCTGTACTGGGGCATCATCGGTGCGATCGTGTTCCGCGGGATCTTCGTGGCGATCGGTACCGGCCTGCTGGCTTTCGGCCCTTGGGTCGAAATCGTCTTCGCGGTGATCGTCGCCTGGACGGCCGTCATGATGTTGCGCAGCGGCGGTGATGACGAGGAAGAGGAAGACTATTCCAAGCACATGGCCTACCGCTTCGCACAAAAGCTCTTCCCGGTTTGGCCGAAGCTGTATGGCCACAACTTCTTCGTGTCGCGCAAGCAGCTCGAAGTGGAACTGAAAAAACCTGAAAACCAGGGCATGTCGCTGGCAGCCAAGGGCACCATTTTTGCCACGCCGCTGTTCCTCTGCCTGGTGGTCGCGGAAGTTTCCGACGTGCTGTTCGCGTTCGACTCCGTACCGGCGGTGATCGCCGTGAGCCGTGAGCCGTTGATCGTCTACTCGGCCATGCTCTTCGCGATTCTGGGCCTGCGGACCATGTACTTCGTACTCGAAGCGCTGAAACGCTACCTCGTTCACCTGGAAAAATCGGTGATCGCGCTGTTGTTCTTCATTGCCGTCAAGCTGGGCTTGAATGCAACGGATCACATGTTCCACCACGGCTACACCATTGATGCGAACACCAGTTTGCTGATCGTAATGGTTGTATTGGCGATCGGTGTCGTTGCCAGTCTGATCTTCCCCGGAAAGGAAGAAGACGCACCGGTCGAAAACCAATAAGTAATCGTCTTTACCACAAGGAGTAATACCCATGGCACTGACTCTTCAAAAGGGTGCAAACCTGTCTCTGACCAAAACCGACCCGAGCCTGAGCAAGATTCTGGTAGGTCTGGGCTGGGACCCGCGTGCAACTGACGGCGCCGAGTTTGACCTGGACGCGAGCGCTCTTCTGCTGGGTGCTAACGGCAAGGTTCGCAGCGAAGCCGACTTCATTTTCTACAACCAGCTCAAGAGCCTGGACGGTTCGGTCGAGCACACTGGCGACAACCGCACAGGTGCAGGCGACGGCGACGACGAAGTGATCAAGGTCGACCTGAGCCGTATCCCGGCTGACGTGGACAAGGTTGTGTTCATCGTCACCATCCACGACGCCGAGTCGCGCAAGCAGAGCTTTGGCCAGGTCGGTGGTTCTTTCATTCGTGTCGTCAACGACGTGACCAGCGCCGAAGTGGTTCGCTACGACCTGGCTGAAGACGCTTCGACCGAAACGGCGATGGTCTTCGCTGAACTGTATCGCAACAACGGCGAATGGAAATTCCGCGCCGTGGGTCAGGGTTACGCCGGTGGCCTGCGCGCCCTGGCCAACAACTACGGCATGAACTTCTAAACAACCCCCAGCAAAAGGAATCTGAACATGGCTGTAAGTCTGTCCAAAGGTGGCAACGTTTCGCTGTCCAAAGAAGCTCCTGGCTTGACCGAAGTGATCGTCGGCCTGGGTTGGGATCCGCGTGTTACTGACGGCACCGAGTTTGACCTCGATGCGTCGATTTTTATCGTCGGTGAAAACGGCAAAGTGCTCGACGACAACAGCTTCATTTTCTACAACAACAAAACCTCCGCCGACGGTTCCGTCGAGCACATGGGCGACAACCGCTCGGGCGCTGGCGAAGGTGATGACGAGCAAGCCACCGTCAAACTCAACGGTCTGGCTGCTGCTGTGAAGAAGCTGGTGTTTGCGGTAACCATCCACGACGCCGACGCTCGCAAGCAAAGCTTCGGTCAGGTGTCGAACGCCTACATCCGTGTGGTCAACAAGGCTGACGGCAAGGAACTGGCTCGCTACGACTTGAGCGAAGACGCTTCGACCGAAACCGCGATGATCTTCGGTGAGCTGTATCGCAACGGTGAAGAGTTCAAGTTCAAGGCCATCGGCCAAGGTTTCGCCGGCGGCCTGAAGCCTCTGGCGGAAGCTCACGGTGTGAGCATCGGCTAACCCGAAAGGGTTGAGAAGGCCCCCTCGCGAGGGGGCTTTTTCTTGCCTGTCGTTTTTGCAGTATCAGGATTGAAAGGGAAGGGGAAACAGGGAGATGCAAATGTTTCGTGGAATGTGCGCGGCGGGCGTTCTGGCAATGTTGGCGGGCTGTGGTGCCTACGACGATTTCCAGGCCAACAATGCCGTGCAGCAATACCGAGAGTCGTGCATGGGTAATAACACCAACGAATGCGCGAGCAAGCTGGTCGATACCAACATCATCATGCTCGAGTTGGCCCGTGGCCATCTGGATCGTGATAAGGACGCATTGATCAAGAACATGGGCAAGGACGGGTACGAGCGCGTTGCCAGCACCGCCAATGGCCTGATCGACAGACTGATCAAAGAACAGCAAAGCAAACGTCCAGGCTTCTTCGCGCGCTGGTTTCTGGGCGAAGCGCAGCCGTTCGGCAATTCGTCAAATTATCTCTTCACGGGCCCCGATATGCAGGAACTGCTTTCGGTTGTCACAGAAAAAGTACGTGGCGACATGGTCGCCGAGTCGCGCGAGCCGATGTCACCTACAGCTGCCATTCTGCTCGGCAAAGAGGTCGCTCCCGCAGCGCCCGCTGCTTCCGCCGCCGCCACTGAGCCGGCCGCCACCGCAACTGCGGCAATGCCAGCAGCACTCGATGGCGCGGTTGACCGCATGATCGCCGCTGAATTGGCGAAGGACGGAGGCGATGAGTACAAGGAAGGCCGGCAGGTGGTTTTCGCCGACTTCAATGACGATGGCGTCAACGATGCCGTGGTGCTTTACACCATCGAAGGGCAGGGGGGCGGTAACGGTTATTTTCAGTCCCTGGCCACGTTCTACGCCGATGCCAATGGCTGGACCTATCGCAACAGTCTCGTCGTGGGATCAGGCGTGCAGAACGTTCAGGTGCTCGATTCAAAAAAACTGGCGCTGAAAGTGCTTTCGGTCGGCCCCGACGATGCCAATTGCTGCCCGAGTGTCGAAAGCGTCGAACGGTACAAATGGAATGGCTCAACGTTTATCGCGACGCCAAGCGCTTGATTCGGCGCAGGGCGCCGTTGGCAGCCCTCAACGCGTGTGGGGCGCGGATCAAACTGGATCGCTCGGCGCGGCTTTTCGGGATCACCCCGCTGCGGATGTCCGGCCTCGGCTGAGGAAGATCCGCGCAAGCCTCAAGGCCTGCGCGGGCTGGCCATCAGCGAATAATGCCCTTGACTTTGGCGTCCTTCAGCCAGATCGGAAACTCGGCCATCAACAGGTCGTAGAGCTGTTCTTCCGAGATGTCGTGCAAGTCATCCAGCGCGAAGAAACCGCAGTTGTCGACCACGCGCCCGGGCAGGGTGTCGAGCTTTTCCAGAATCCCGTAACCCTTGCCGCCGAGCCCGACAAATTGCCAGAAGATCGGCAGATTGGCGGCGTCGACCATCAGGCGGGTGATCTTGCGGCTTTCCGATACGCCACCGTCACTGATGAACAGGACATACATGGGCGTGCCGTCATCGCTCAGATGAAACTGCTCCAGCACTTTTTCGATGACTTTGGGTTCATCGTTGATCCGGCTGCCCAGTTCCCAGTTTCTCCAGCCACGGCTGTCGCTGTCGATGAAGCCCTTGTGGTTGCTCAGCGTTACGGGTGAGAGGCGCAAAGGCTTGGCGCCGAACGCCCAGCAATCGAGCTCGCCGTCCTCGTCGAACGACACCGCCAGCGGCAGCAGCCTGTCGACCACTTCCTGTACCCGGCCTTTGGCGTATTGATGGTTCATCGAGCCTGAGGCATCAAGCACCAGCACCACGCGCGCCTTGGTCTGCGTGAGGTTGGCTTTTTCCAGGCTGATCTGGGCTTTTTTGGCCAGGCTGACCAAGTGCGGTGCGGCAGCGGCAATCTTTTTCTCGAGGGAAACCTTTGCCGGCGCTGGCGCTGGAACCGGGGCCGGCACAGGGCTTTCAGCCACTTCTCCGCCGAAGTGATTGACCAGTGCATCGAGGCCCTGTGCGTAACCTTGCAGGTTCGAGAGCAGGCGCCATTCGCCGTTCTTGCGATAGAGTTCGGCGACCATGATCGCTTTTTCGGCGCTGAAGGTCGCACCGGAAAACGCGCACTGGGCAACCGTCTGACCGGCCGGGTTGGACACGCTGAACTGACTGGCACCGATGGCGCTCATCGCGCCGGCGCCATCAATGGAGGCGGTGAACACCAGGCGATCAATGGTGGCCGGCAACTGCGCGAGATTGATCTGAAACCGCCCCTGATCTTCAATCTTGACGCCGGCGCACGGCGTGCTCGGTTGATTGAAAAACACCATGTAGCGATCGTCGGACAGCTTGCCCTGCGCGTCGACGCCGAAGCAGACAAAATCAATGACGTCGCTGGACTGAATCTGCACCGCGAGGGTGAGCGACTGACCCTGGAGAATGTTGGACAGTGGCAGGCGTTGTCCCTGAGTGATCTGCATCTTGCTTCCTTGTTTGATGATGGGTTGCCTCGGCACTTGCCGGGGAGGGCGCCGATCGCCGGCGTATTATCACCCCAAACCCGGTTGAAAGCTTTGCCCTCAGCGCTGCACTGACACCAGCAGCATCATCGGCCGTTCGCGCTCTTCTGCCAGCGCCGGTTGCGCAGCCACTTCGGCGTCGCTTGGGCCCCATTCGTTGACGTGACGAATGTTGAACCCCGCAGCAATCAGCCCATTGAGCAGCGTGCCCATCGTGCGATGCTGCTTGATCACACCTTCGGCCAGCCAGTTCGTCACGCGCTCGCCTTCCTTCTGATAACCGTCCAGCGGCCAGCGCTTGTTACCTTCGCTGTCAATCAACCACCCCGGATTGCGCGGCGCCATGAAGATCGGGTGTTCGATGGAAAAGACAAAGTGCGCACCCGGTTTCAACGCCGCGTACAGCTGCGCAAACAGCCCTGGCAGATCCTTGATGTAATGCAGCGCCAACGAGCTGTAGGCCAGGTCGAAATGGCAAGCGGGCAGGTCGAGCTGTTCAAGGTCGGCACGCTCGTAGCGGATGTTCGCTGCAGTAGTGGTATTGCGTGCCCGTTCGAGCATCTTCTCCGAGACATCCAGGCCCAAGACGTCGGTGGCGCCATTCTCGCTGGCCCAGCGGCTGAACCAGCCATAACCGCAACCCAGATCGACCGCGTGCAAACCGTGCATGGACGGTAACAGCGCCTTTAGCGCCGGCCACTCCGGCGCCGCGTCAAGGCCTCCGATCGAGCGGTTCATTTGGCTGTAGCCCTGGAAGAATGCTGGATCGTCGTAAATGTTTTGCGTCATGGTGAAATGCTCTTTTGATTTCGGTCGTCAGCGGCGCAGTGGCCGCGATTGGAATCCCTCGAAAGTGAAGGCGCGTATTCGTCGATGGCCGCGCAGGGGGAGGGTGGTGGTTGATGGGGAAATGCTAGTTGGTTGGGCGGGAGGTGAAAACCGATGGAGTGTTGTGGATCTGTAATGTCGGAAAAATCGCTATGGTTTATCGCCGTGTAAACGTATTCCTGGCGAAGTGTTTAAAGGCGTGCAGTGTTACGTCCTGCCGTGTGCTCCGGATTTTCTGTACCGAGCGCCACATGTAGATCATTCCCTTGAACAGACTCCACTTGTTGTCATTAGAGAACCCGAAGCGTAGAGGGGACTGGCGAATCTGCAATCAACGGAGTGTTTCTGAAAGGTTCCGTACTGCCCAAATGGCAAACCTCAAATCCCAGACACAAAAAAACCGGCCATCAAGGCCGGTTTTTTCTGTTCCTGCATCCCCCGTCAAAAACACAACGTGAGACAAAATCTGAGTGGAGCGGGTAGAGGGAATCGAACCCTCGTCGGAAGCTTGGGAAGCTACTGTTCTACCATTAAACTATACCCGCTCAGAGCGGCTGACTTTGTACCAGACTCGGCCAAGAATTTGAAGTTTTCTTTTGCAAAAGAGTGCTTTGAATCATTGGAAATAGTCAGTCGCGGGCGAGTGCTGCGGGTAATGATCGAAAAGCTCAACCCCACAGACTCGCTCGCGAAGACACTCTTTCAAATGGCCAATGCATGTTGATCCTGAACAAACGAGTAACGCGTTCGGCTGGTCTGCTGCGCCGGTTTCAGGAACCCGAGCAAGGCATTCTGGCTATCGCGGCACGCTGCCTTGTGCTCCATGTCGAGAAAGTGCCCCGTCGCTTGCAGGGTGGTGAACGTGCTCTGCGCCACATGGTTGCCGAACAGCCGTGCATCGTCGGCGGCGGTGTACTCGTCCCATTCGCCGTTTAGAAACAGCACCGGCACGTTGATCTTCTTCGCCGCATTCAAATAGCACTGACGATCGCTGTGCAGTACGTCGCTGATGTGGAAATGCATCTGCCCGTATTCGTGCTCGGCCAGGCTGCTGACGTGACGATAGTTGAAGCGCTTGAACAGTGACGGCAGGTGTTTGCCGATGGTGTTGTTGACCAAGTGGCCGACGCGGTCGCCGTCGCGCTGGCCGAGGTAGTCGACGCCGCGTTCGAGGTAATCGAGCATGTGTGCGTTGATCACCGGCGAGAACGAGCTGATCACGGCCCGTTCGATGCGCCGTGGCTGGTGGGCGAGGGCGACCAGCGTCGCGGCACCGCCCCAGGAAAACGACAGCACGTGCTCGGCAGCGAAGTGGTCGATCAGCTCCAGCAGAATCTGCCCTTCGACGTCCTTGGTCAGGTGTTTCTCGTGGCGGTTGTGCGCTTTTGATCGGCCCGCGTAAGGCTGGTCATAGCAAACCACGTTGAATTGGGGGTGCAGGTTTTTCACAGTCTGTGCAAACGACGCAGTCGTGGCCATCGAGCCGTTGACCAGGATGATGGTCTTTTCTGCGGCGTCTGCGCGATAGAACTCCGTGTAAACCCGATACTGACCCTGTATATCCAGCACAGCGATTTCTGGCCTCATGTCATAAGACTCCTGGCAAGCAAGCGGGTATGCGCGCAAATATAGATTGCACGAGCTTTGTGACAGGTAGGCATACGCCTGGAATTTGCTTGGCCCATGTCGATCCGTTACGGCAGGTCGACGGGTATTGTTATTGGCGGGCAGTCTGCCGGCTGAGGCGGAGCCTTGAAGGCTCTCTACCGGCAAAAAGTTTCTTAGAGGTATGTTGTGACTCGTCGGTCACAATCTGGCCGACGTCCTGATTCAAGCAGGGGAGTCGGGATCGCGCAAGTGCCGGTGGTAAATTGTTCGACAACTTCTGCTGAGCGGTCGCCGGCTTAGAACAAATGGATCTCTTCGGTGCGCAAAGCGCGGTACTCGCCCGGTTTTAGCGCGTTATCGAGCAACAGCGGGCCCATCGATTCGCGGTGCAGACGCAGGACTTTGTTGTTGAAGAAACCAAACATGCGCTTCACCTGATGGTAACGACCCTCGACGATGCTCAACCGCGCCGAGCGGGGGCCTAGCAGTTCCAGCTGCGCCGGTTGCGTGGTCAAATCCTCGAACGCGAAGTAGATCCCTTCCGCAAAGGTGATCGCATATTGCGCGCCAATTTCTTGCTCGGTCTCGACGTAATAGACCTTCGGCAATTTGGTCTGCGGCTGGGTCAGGCGTCGCGACCACGCGCCATCGTTGGTGATCAACATCAGGCCCGTCGTGTTGAAGTCCAGGCGTCCGGCGATGTGCAGGTCGTCCTTGTCCGGTTCATCGATCAGGTCGAGCACGGTAGGATGCTGCGGATCGCGGGTGGCGCTGACGCAGCCCGGTGGCTTGTGCAGCATGAAATAGCGCGCGGGTTTGCCGGCTTGCAGGATTTCGTCATCGACTTCGACGCGGCTGAATTCCACTACTTCGCTGTGCGGATCGCTGACGACTTTTCCGTCAATCCGCACGCGCTTTTCCACCAGCAACAAGCGAACCTGCTGACGGTTGTAGCGGGGCAGGTTGCTGAGGAAACGGTCGACGCGCATGTTCAGAGTTCAGTGATAGAAGGGGCGCGCATCTTACGGGATCAAGCGTTTGGCCGCTTGCAGTTGCGCCTCGACCTGCGCGCAACGCGGGCACAGGCAGGATTGGTTGCGCAACTCTGGCGGTAGCGCTTCGAGCACGGCCGGGTCGATAGTCACGGCATAGCACCAGCATTCGCGGTCAGCGGTGCGCGGATCGGCCAGGCTGCAGTCGTTACGGGCGCCGCAGGCCGGGCAATGGTCAGGTTTAATGTCGGAATCAGGCATAAGTCGAATAAGGCATTTCCACGCAGTTGCGGTTGCGGCCGGTTTGGCTGGCTCGGTACATCGCATGATCGGCCCGCGACAGCAGCCTGCGCAAGGTGTCATCGAACGAGGCGGCAGCCCGATGGCCAGTAATGACTGCCATATCTTCAGCGCGGAGCGCCGCTGATCTGATGCCTGTCGGGACTGGGCACTTGATCAATCCGCCTCAGTCAAATGTGTGTCGGCTGCTCTGTTCGGTTGCGGCCGTGGGTCTTTCAGGAGGCCGCCATGCGTATTCAAAAGATGTTGCTCGGTGCCGTTCTGGTTTTCGGCTTATCCGGTTGTTACTACTACGCCGGTCCCTACGATGCTTACCCTGCCACCTACTACTCTCCCGGCTATTACTCGCCTTATTACTACGGTGGTTATTACGGCCCGCGTTACTACGGCGGCGCCCGCTATTACTACGGCGGTTACGGTTATCGGGGTGGTTACGGACGGGGTTATCACGGCGGCGGATATCACGGAGGGCACCATTAATCAGCGCCTGAATGACGGCGACCGACGTATGAACAAGGTTTCATAAATCACTTGTTTCAACTTGTTGCAGGAACGCACCAGATTCGGAAAACGCTGTCAGATCTTTCGTCAGTCCCAGAATAAATGACTGACGCCTGCCAGCGTCGCTGGTGTGGCTGACTCGCGGTCCAAGGAGGCCGCCATGTATAGACGAATCCTACTGCTTGCTGCGTTGATGTTTTCCGTTGCCGGTTGCGTCCCTTACTCTTACGCGGACTCGTATTACAGTTCCGAGGTCTACACCTCACCCGCACCGGCTTACTACAACACGGGCGGCAATTATTACAGCGGTGGCGGCACGTATTACGCGCAACCACGCTACTACCAGCCAGCGCCGCGGTACTACCAGCAACCGCGCTACTACCAATCGGCGCCGCGTTACTACCAACCGGCACCGCGCTACTACGAGAGCCGTCGCTGGCACGACAACGATCGCGGGCGCTGGGATGGCCACCGTCGCGGCGGTTGGGATAGCGATCATCGCGGTCGCGGCAATTACGACCGTCACAGTGGACGTGGTGATCACAACGGACGTGGCAACCGCTGGTAACAAACTGCAAATGAAAAGCGGCGCATTGAGCGCCGCTTTTTTTGTGCCTGGATTTTAATACTGCGTCAGATCCGCCAACGGATGCCGCCCCTCCCAGGCCTTGTGAAAGTGCGCCTCAACCACCGCATCCGGCACATTGCTGATATCTGGCCAATGCCAGTGCGGCTTCTGATCCTTGTCGATCAAACGCGCGCGAACCCCTTCGCTGAACTCCGGATGCCGGCAACAATTGAGGCTCAGGGTGTATTCCATCTGAAAGACTTCGGCCAGCGACATGTGTCGAGCACGAATAATTTGCTCCCAGACCAAATGCGCGGTCAGCGGCGAGCCTTCGCTCATGGTCTTCGCGGCCCGGGCGATCAGCGGGTTGCTGCTGTCGCGTTGCAGGCTGATGGCTTTCCAGGCGCAGGCCACGTCGCTGACGTCGAGCAGTTCGTCGATCTGCTGACGACGCGGCAGCCACTGCGCTTCGGGCATGTGCGCCACGGCTTCCTGTTGCAGCGCTTTGAGCAGACTGTTGAGCTGCCGATCGATCTGTTCCTGCCAATTCAGCTGCAACAGACCTTCGATCAGCTCCGGCTGCTGTTCGTCGAGCAGGAAGCGGTCGGCCAGATCCAGATCGATCGCATCACGGCCATTCATGTGCGCGCCGGTCAGGCCCAGAAACAAGCCGAGCTTGCCCGGCAGTCGTGCGAGAAACCAACTGGCACCGACGTCCGGATACAGACCAATGGTGATTTCCGGCATTGCCAGGCGACTGCTCGGCGTGACGATCCGCGTGCTCGCGCCTTGCAACAGGCCCATGCCGCCGCCGAGCACATAGCCATGCCCCCAGCAGATCAGCGGTTTTGGATAGGTGTGCAGGCTGTAATCCAGACGATATTCCGCGCTGAAAAACTGCGCAGCCAGCGGCGGGACTTCGCCGGGATGAGCGCGGCAGGCTTCGACCAGGCTGCGCACTTCGCCGCCGGCGCAGAACGCCTTGGCACCATTGCCGCGTAACAGTACGCAGACGATTTGGGCATCCTTGGCCCAGGCGTCCAGTTTGTCGCTGAGGGCGTTGATCATTGGCAGGGACAGCGCGTTCAGCGATTTTTCAGCATCCAGGCTGGCGATACCGATGCGGGCGCCGTCGGTGCCGATGAGTTCTTCGAAGTGCAGATTCATCGTGACCTCGATCGGGAATTTGAACGATCAGTATGATCGCTGTGGGGGAAAGTGCCGGATCTGTGTCAGATCAATTGACAAGCGTGGCCGGCTTTCCTAGGGTTCGCCCCATTGTTTTTGCCGGGTATGACCATGACTGCTGACGACCGTATCAAACTCGAACCGAGCTGGAAGGAGGCACTGCGTGCTGAATTCGACCAGCCTTACATGGCAGAGTTGCGCAATTTTCTGCAGCAGGAGCGGGCGGCCGGCAAGGAAATCTATCCGCCGGGGCCAATGATTTTCAATGCGCTGAATTCGACGCCACTGGATAAAGTGAAAGTGGTGATCCTCGGCCAGGACCCGTATCACGGCCCGGGTCAGGCCCATGGCTTGTGCTTCTCGGTGCAACCGGGGGTGCCGGCGCCGCCATCGCTGGTCAACATCTATAAAGAGTTGAAACGCGACCTGAACATCGACATTCCCAATCACGGCTACCTGCAGAGCTGGGCCGATCAGGGGGTGTTGATGATCAACACAACGATGACCGTCGAGCGCGCCAACGCCAATGCGCACAAGGATAAGGGCTGGCAGTTTTTCACTGATCGGATCATTGAGTTGGTCAGCGAGCGTCAACCGCATCTGGTGTTCATGCTCTGGGGCGCGCATGCACAGAGCAAGCAGAAGCTGATCGATGCGACCAAGCATCTGGTGCTGACGTCGGTGCATCCGTCGCCGTTGTCGGCGTATCGCGGTTTTTTGGGTTGCGGGCACTTTAGCCGCACCAACAAGTTTCTTGAGCAGAATGGCGAGACGCCGATCGAGTGGCGCCTGCCGCCCATCTGATGGGGATCTGAAGGGCCCCATCGCTGGCAAGCCAGCTCCCACAGGTACTTGTGGGTGCCACAGTTTTTGTGCACAACCCAAAACCCTGTGGGAGCTGGCTTGCCAGCGATGGGGCAACTCGGTCTTACTCCGGAATACGATTCCAGTACTTGAACAACGGCTCAGCCAAAAACAGCACAAACAACAGCCGCATTACTTGCATCGCCGTCACCAGCGGCACCGACAATTGCAGCGTCTCCGCCGTCAGGCTCATCTCGGCAATCCCGCCAGGCATCATGCCCAGCGTCAGCGAGCGCAGATCCAGATGGGTCAACGCACTCAACCCCAACGCCGCCAGTGTCGCGATCAACATGGTCAGCGCCGTGCCGATCAACGTCCGCCCCATGAATGAAGGCGCACGGCGGAAGAACTGCCGGTTGAAGTGACAGCCCAAACCGCTGCCAATCAGCCACTGACCGATCTGACTGCCGCCATTGGGCAAACCGATGTGCAGATCCCAGCCAATGCTCACCGCCGCACTCACCAGCAACGGTCCGAACAGCCACGGATTGGGTTGACGCAAACGCTGCCAGAGCCACGCGAGCAAACCGCCCGCCGGAAACAGAATCGCCAGCCAGCGCCAATCGACGCTGCCAGCGTGTGAAATCGGATTACCGTCACCGAGCAGATACTTGAACGCCGCCGGCACGCACAGCACCACCACCAGAACACGCAAACTCTGCCCCGCCGCAACGTGGCTGAGCATCGCGCCATTACGCGCGCCAAGGTTGACCATCTCGCCAGAGCCGCCGGGCATGCTCGAAAAGAACGCCGTGGCGCGATCTTCACCGGTACGGCGCATCAACCACACGCCGACCACCGCCGACAAACTGGTGACCAGCGCGCCGAAGAAGATCAAGCCGAAATGACTGAGCACTTGCTCCATCACCACCGGGGTGAAGTGCAGGCCGATGCCGATGCCGACAATCCACTGGCCGCACTTGCGGCCGCCAGGGATTTCCGTAAGTTGCCACGGCGTCAGGCAGCGCACGAGGATGATCGCCAGCAACGAGCCGACCATCCACGGCAGTGGCCAGCCGATCTGGCTGGCGAGGTAACCGCCGAGCAGACCGACCAGCGGGGTTCCCCACCAGGATTTCAGTGAAGCGCGATCAAACATCGGCGATGGCGCGACGCGCGACCGAACGTTTGCGCCAGATGCGGATCAGCGGGAAGGCCAGCATCAGCGCGGTCAGCACCCAGACACCGAAGGTGATCGGGCTCGACCAGAGGATGTCCAGCGCACCGTTGGAAATCGACAGCGCACGACGCAGGTTCTGCTCCATCAGACCGCCGAGAATGAAGCCCAGCAATACCGGCGACAACGGGAAGTCGAGCTTGCGCAGGATGTAACCGAAGATGCCGATGCCGACCATCAGGAACAGGTCGAACGTGGTCGCGTGGACCGCGTAAACGCCGATCCCGGTGATGATCGCGATCACCGGCACCAGTGCCCAGTTCGGCACGGCAAGGATGCGGGTGAAGATGCGGATCATCGGGATGTTGAGGATCACCAGCATGATGTTGGCGATGAACAACGACGCGATCAGGCCCCAGACGATGTCCGGTTGTTGCTGGAACAGCAGCGGGCCCGGGGTGATGTTGTACAACGACAGGGCGCCGATCATCACCGCTGTGGTGCCCGAACCTGGCACACCCAGTGTCAGCATCGGCACCAGTGCGCCACAGGCCGAAGCACCGATGGCCGTTTCCGGAGCGGCGAGGCCACGGGCATCACCCTGACCGAATTTGCCGCTGGCACCGGCGATGCGTTTTTCGGTCATGTAAGCCACGGCGCTGGCCAGCGTCGCGCCGGCACCCGGCAATACGCCCATGATGAACCCGAGCAGACCGCAACGAATGTTCACCACGAACACCGACGAGGCTTCCTTGAAGTTGAACATCATCCGCCCGGTGGCTTTCACCGCTTCCTGGCCGCGATGGGTTTTCTCCAGCAGTAACAGAATCTCACTGATCGAGAACAGGCCCAGCACCAGCACGACAAATTGAATGCCGTCGGTGAGGTGAATGTTGTCGCCGGTGAAGCGGTAAACACCGCTGTTGGCATCGATGCCGACGCTCGACAGGAACAGACCGATCAACGCGGCGATGAAGGTTTTCAACGGTCGATCACCGGCCATGCCGCCCAGGCAGACAATGGCAAACACCATCAACACGAAGTATTCCGCCGGGCCGAAAGCAATCGCCCATTTCGCCAGCAACGGGGCGAACAGCACCATGCCGCACGTGGCAATAAACGCGCCGATGAACGAACTCCACGCCGACAGTGACAGCGCTACACCGGCGAGGCCTTTACGGGCCATCGGGTAACCGTCGAGGGTGGTCATCACGGTGGAGGCTTCACCCGGAATGTTCAGCAGGATTGAACTGATCCGACCGCCGTATTCGCAGCCCAGATACACCGCTGCCAACAGAATCAACGCCGATTCCGGTGGCAGGCCGAGGGCGAATGCGATCGGAATCAGCAAGGCCACGCCATTGATCGGGCCAAGGCCCGGCAGCAAGCCGACGACGGTGCCGATCAACGTACCGGTCAACGCTGTGACCAGGTTGTACGGGCTCAGCGCAACGCCGAAGCCTTGACCCAAATAACCGAGGGTATCCATATCAGTTCTCCAGCACGTCGAGCAGGCCAAGGGGCAGCGGGACTTCCATCACGCGGTCGAACAGCAGGTACAGACCGATGGCCATCAGCGAGGTCACCACAATGCTCGGCACCCAGCGACCGCCATACAGGCGCGCCATCGGGATGCCGATAAGGATGCTGCTGAGGATGAAGCCCAGCGGTTCGAACAGGCCGGCGAACACCAGCAGCAATGCGACGCAAATGGCGATCTTGGTCAGGGTTTCGCGGTCCAGTGGCGGCTCGTCTTCACTGTGTTTAATCGCGGCCGGGCGGAACACCATGTACAGCAGCGCCACGCCCATCAGGCCGAGCATCAGCAGTGGGAAGGCGCGCGGGCCGACGGGTTCGTAGGAAAAAGCCGCTTGGTACGGCCATGCCATCAGTGCCAGGCCGACACAGACCAGCAACAGCACCGAGGCGAAAATGCGTTGAATAAGCATGGGAGCTCCTGTGCCGCGTCCCCGCAATCGGGAACGCAGCCGCTAGACAGAGACGATCACTGGATCAGGCCGAACTCTTTGGCCAGCACTTTGTAGTCGGCAACTTGCTTCTTCACGTAGGTGTCGAGTTCCGGGCCGGTCATGGCGAACGGAAACAGTTCACGCTGATCGCGCAGCTTGGCGAACTCGTCGGAGGCCAGCAGTTTGTCGAACGAGTCTTTCCACCAGGCGTAGTCTTCGTCGCTGACTTTTGGCCCCAGGTAGAAGCCGCGAACCACCGGCCAGACGATGTCGTAGCCTTGCTCGCGAGCGGTCGGGATGTCTTTCATTTCCGGCTCGTCGAGGCGCTTGTCGGCGAACACCGCGAGCAGGCGCATGTCGCCGCTCTGGATGTGCGGCATGGAGTCGGAGATGTCGGTACTGCCGACCTGGATGTGACCACCGAGCAGGGCGGTAGCGATTTCGCCGCCGCCTTCGAGGGCGACATAGCGCAGGTCGCGCGGGTTGATCCCGGCAGCCTTGGCGATCAGTGCGGTTTGCATCCAGTCCTGGCTGCCAACGGTGCCGCCGGAACCAATGACTACCGAGCTTGGATCTTTCTTCAATGCCTGAACGAGATCGTCGAGGGTCTTGTAGGGCGAATCGCTTTTCACCGCGATGGCGCCGTAGCTGGTACCGACAGCCGCGAGCCAGCGCACGTTGGTTTCATCGAAACGCCCGAACTTGCCTTGCGCCAGGTTCAGCAACGAACCGCTCGACCACGCGACAAGCGTGCCGGCATCGGCCGGACGCTGCGCGACCACCGCGTTGTACGCCACTGCGCCGACACCGCCAGGCATGTAAGTCACGCGCATCGGTTTGCTCAGCAGTTTCTGGTTGACCAGTGCGCTCTGCACCAGTTTGCAGGTCAGGTCGAAACCACCACCCGGCGATGCCGGCGCAATGCATTCCGGACGTTTCGGTTCGGCCATCAACTGCCCGGCCACCAGCATCATGCCGGCCGCCAAAGCAACTTTACGCAGTGAAAAATTCATTGGTCTCTCCACAGTTTTCTTGTTGTAAGGACTTTTGTGTAGGAGCTGCCGAAGGCTGCGATCTTTTGATCTTTTGATCTTTTGATCTTTTGATCTTTTGATCTCCCGACCACAACACCAAGGCATTTCAATCAATTACCAAAGGGCAACGCTATAGCTCACCAGCAACCGCACTTCATCCGCATCGCGAGCCGAGTAATTGGAACGGTAAGTGGCATTCCTCAAACGCACGGCGACATCCTTCAAGGCGCCGCTTTGTACTACATATTTGATCTCGGTGTTGCGCTCCCACTCTTTGCCTTCCTCGCCGGTCTTGAGCTTGATGTTGTCACCGCTCAAGTAGCGGCTCATGAAGCTCAGGCCAGGGATGCCGAGTTTGGCGAAGTCGAAGTCGTAGCGTGCCTGCCAGGAGCGTTCTTCAGCGCCGGCGAAGTCGTTGATCTGCACGAAGTTGACCAGGTACGGGTCGCTGCCATCGACATACGGGAACGCGCTGTCGCCAGACATGTGCTGATAACCGGCGCTGAACTTGTGGCCGCTCAGCGCGTAGCTGACCAGACCGTTGAGCGAGCGGTTGTCGATTTCGCCGCCACGGGCTGCGCCCTGATCATCACTGACGGCAAAGCGCAGGTCAGTGGCGAACGTGCCCGGGCCCATCGGCCGCGAGGCAACCAAGCCGAAGAAGTGCTGGTTGTAGACTTCGTCGAGTTGCGCGAAGTGGTAACTGCCGGTGATCTTGTCGGTGAACTTGTAATCCACGCCGCCAAAATCGAAGTGCTTGCCGGCAGCGGTGCCAGCGAAACGGCTGTTCTTGTTATTGAGGGCGATGTCCTCGAAATCGGTGCTGTCGCGATCCTTGGCTTTCTCCAGTCGGCCACCGGTGAAGGTCAGGTTCTTGATCTCTTTGGAGGTCAGCAAACCGCCTTCAAAGGTTTGCGGCAGGATGCGCCCGTCGTTGGGCTTGAGGATTGGCAGTTCAGGAATCAGGCTGCCGATTTTAAGTTCCGTGGCGGAGATTTTTACTTTGCCGGTCAGGCCAACCTTTGAGTATTCGTCTGCTGCGCGCCCGTCGTCATGGGTCGGCAACAAACCGGTGCCGGTGCGGTCCGGGCTCGAATCGAGTTTGACCCCGAGCATGCCCAGCGCATCGACACCGAAGCCCACGGTGCCATCGGTGTAACCCGATTGCAGATTGAGCATGAAGCCCTGGGCCCATTCGTCACGCTTGGATTGCTGGGCGCTGGTGCCATCGCGAAAGTCGCGGTTGAAATACATGTTGCGGGTTTCGAAGGTGGCGCTGCTGTCTTCAATGAAGTCGGCAAAACTCAGTGGCGAAAAACCGGCAAGGGCGGCGGCACTGGCGAGAGCGGTGTGGCTGAAACGGGAAGGGCGAACAGGCGTGGATGCCTGCGGCTGCATGGACGGCATGCGGGTGTACTCCGTTTATTGTTCTTATTGGTCGAAAACGCTTCGTGGCGTTTTTCGTATCGCTGTGTGGCAGCAGCGACGGCAGCCGGGACTGTCCGTGGGCCGACTCTAACCGGCTAACCTTTCGCTAACCTTTCAGCTGACTTTCAATGTTTTCGGGCTTCACAGCGGCGGTTGCGGCTGTAAACTCCGCGACAAAGAGTGGCGCCGGCCACCCCTGAACGAGGTAAAAATCCATGCGTGTTCTGCTCGTCGAAGACCATCTGCAACTGGCCGAAAGTGTCGCCCAGGCGCTCAAGAGCACCGGTCTGACCGTGGACGTGTTGCACGATGGCGTGGCTGCTGACCTGGCATTGAGCAGCGAGGAATATGCCGTGGCGATCCTCGATGTCGGCCTGCCGCGCATGGACGGATTTGAAGTGCTGGCGCGTCTGCGTGCCCGTGGAAAAAATCTGCCGGTGCTGATGCTGACGGCGCGCAGTGATGTGAAAGATCGCGTGCACGGCCTCAATCTGGGGGCTGACGATTACCTCGCCAAACCGTTTGAACTGACTGAGCTGGAGGCGCGGGTCAAAGCCCTGCTGCGGCGCAGCGTGCTTGGCGGCGAACGTCAGCAGCGTTGTGGCGTGCTGGCCTACGACCTCGACACCCGACGCTTCACTCTTGGCGAAGATTTGCTGACCCTGACGTCCCGCGAGCAAGCGGTGCTGGAAGCGTTGATCGCCCGACCGGGGCGGGTGATGAGCAAAGAGCAACTGGCCGCGCAGGTGTTTGGCCTCGATGAGGAGGCCAGCCCGGACGCCATCGAAATCTACGTGCACCGTTTGCGCAAGAAACTCGACGGACAGCCCGTCGCCATCGTGACCTTCCGGGGCCTCGGTTACCTGCTGGAAAGCCGCGATGCATAAGCCCAGCAGCCTGCGCTGGCGGTTGCTGTGGAACCTCGCGTTATTGCTGGTGGTGTTGATGCTCGCCAGTGGTTTGAGCGCTTACTGGAACGGGCGCGAAGCCGCCGACACGGCGTACGACCGCACCTTGCTGGCCTCGGCGCGGACCATTGCGGCCGGTTTGTCGCAGCGTGACGGCAGCCTCAGCGCCGATGTGCCTTACGTGGCCCTCGATACGTTCGCCTACGACAGCGCCGGGCGGATTTATTACCAGGTCAACGACATTCATCAAAAGCTGATTTCCGGCTACGAAAACCTTCCCGGCCCGCCGCCCGGCACCAAGCGCACGGACAGTTATCCGGCGCTGGCACGGTTCTACAACGCCACCTACAACGGCCAGAACGTGCGCGTGGTCAGCCTGCTGAAAGCGGTCACCGAGCCCAACATGAACGGCATGGCGGAAATCCGTGTTGCCGAAACCGACGAAGCACGCGTGAGCATGGCGCGCAGTCTGGCAGCCGACACGTTGTTGCGTTTGGGCATGTTGGCAATCGGTGCGTTGCTATTGGTCTGGTTCGCTGTCAGTGCGGCATTGCGACCGCTTGAGCGTTTGCGCACCGCTGTGGAAGAACGTCAGCCCGATGATTTGCGGCCATTGCCACTGGTCGAAGTGCAGCATGAGTTATGGCCATTGGTGCGCGCCCTCAACCACTTCACCGAGCGCTTGCGTGGGCAGTTCGAGCGACAGGCGCAGTTCATTGCCGACGCGGCGCATGAATTGCGCACGCCGTTGGCGGCATTGAAGGCGCGGCTGGAGTTGGGCCTGCGCTCGAATGAACCGGAAACCTGGCGCACGACGTTGGAATCCTCGGCGCAAAGCACCGATCGCCTGACTCATTTGGCCAATCAATTGTTGTCGCTGGCGCGCGTAGAAAACGGTGCGCGGGCGATTGCCGAGGGCGGCGCGCAGTTGCTTGATCTGAGCCAATTGGCGCGGGAACTGGGCATGGCCATGGCACCCTTGGCGCACAAGCGCGGGGTGGCATTGGCATTGGAGGCGGATGAGCCGGTGTGGCTGCGCGGTGAACCGACGTTGCTCAATGAGCTGCTGAGCAATCTGGTGGATAACGCCCTGGCGCACACGCCACCGGGCGGCAATGTGATTTTGCGCGTGACGGCGCCGGCGGTGCTTGAGGTGGAAGACGACGGGCCGGGGATTCCTCTGGAGGAGCGCGATCGGGTGTTCGAGCGATTCTACCGACGCAATCAGCAGGTGGCCGGATCAGGGCTTGGGCTGGCGATTGTGGGAGAAATCTGCCGGGCGCATCTGGCGCAGATCAGTCTGCATGATGGCGAGGAGGCGGGGTTGAAGGTGCGGGTCAGCTTTGTTGCCGGGTGATCGGCAAGTTGGCTTTTGTGGCGAGGGGATTTATCCCCGATCGGCTGCGCAGCAGTCGCAATTCCTCAATTTACGGTGTGTCAGGTAAACCGAGTCGACTGATTTTAGGGTCGCTTCGCAATCCATCGGGGATAAATCCCCTCGCCACAAATTTTAGTAAAACATCGTCCGCGATTCTTCCAGATCCGCGCACAGTTCCTTGTTGTCCGGGTCAATCCCAAGCTTCCTGAACGCCGGCACGCTCAACGGATCAATCCGCGCAAACGGATGATCGGTGCCCTTGCGGCAATACAGGCTCGCCACTTGCACCAGATCGACGTAATCGACCTCTGCCGAATCTCGTTTGAAATCCTGATATAGCCCCGGCAGTTCCACCAATCGTTCGGGAAACTCCCAGACGCGCAGCAGTTTGTCGCCGAGCAACGGATGAATGTGGTCGATTACATGGTTGAGGCTGACCGGATCCGACAGCAGTTCGTAGTGATCTTCGGCGTACGTCAGAATCGGCAGCACGCCGATCTGATGCACCAGACCGCCGAGCGCTGCTTGATCCGGCTTGAGTTGGGTGTAGCGACGGCACAGCGCGTAGCTGACCCCGGCGATCTCCAGACTGCTGCGCCAGACTTCACGCATTTTCTGTTCGACCACCTCGGAGCGCGCGTGGAAAATCTGCTCCATCACCAGGCCGATCGCCAGGTTGCTGCTGTAGTTGATTCCCAACCGGGTGATGGCGGTGTGCAGGTCGGTGACTTCCTGCGCGGCGCGCAGCAACGGGCTGTTGACCACTTTGATCAGGCGCGCCGACAGCGCCGTGTCCCGGCCGATGACTTTGCTCAGATCGCTGACGCTGATTTCCGGGTCTTCAGCGGCCTTGCGAATTTGCAGGGCCACTTCCGGCAACGTGGGCAGAACCAGG
The DNA here is from genome assembly GCF_009764635.1 of Pseudomonas sp. PB103. Classification (NCBI taxonomy): domain Bacteria; kingdom Pseudomonadati; phylum Pseudomonadota; class Gammaproteobacteria; order Pseudomonadales; family Pseudomonadaceae; genus Pseudomonas; species Pseudomonas sp. PB103. Next base: position 40,514 of record NZ_RWIL01000126.1, read on the forward strand.
TCATCGTTATCGATGGCCTCAACCAAATCCTGTTGGACCTTTTCCGCCAGTTCGCTCATTTAGACTCTCTAGGGTGTTGCAACAAATGCTGCGATCAGCGCTGGATTTCGCGGTCGCGATCCAGTTCATACGGCAGGTCGAGCAGATGCAGCGCAGGGCCTTCGAGGGCGCCCAGATGCAAATCACCGGCTTCGGCAGCTTCGGCTTGCAGCACCGCGAGGAGTTCAATGTTTTCGCCTGCGCTGGCGGCCAGTACCACTTCACCGATGGCGCTGTTGTGGCTCGGCGCAAACAGTTGTGTGCCTGGCTCCGGCAATTCGGTGGCGTTCAGGCTCAAGCGATACAGGCGACGCTTGAGTTTGCCCAGGTACTGCATGCGCGCGACGATTTCCTGGCCGGTGTAGCAGCCTTTCTTGAAGCTCACGCCGCCGACAGCTTGCAGGTTGAGCATCTGCGGGATGAACAACTCGCGGGTGCTCGGCATGACCTGCCCAATACCGGCACGGATCTGGCCCAGCAGCCATTGGTTCAGTTCACCTTGCGCGAGGATTGCCGCCAGTTTGGTCTTGATCGCATCAGCCTGATCCGCAGGCGCCCAGAGTTCGGCGCGATGCGGCGAGACGCGAATCGCGATCAGGCCTTCGTTGCGCACCACGCTGTCGGTTTCTGTTGGCAAGTCCAGACCGAGGCTGGTCAGGGCGCTGTCACCGTGCTCCAGGCCGAAGCGCACCCAGGCAGCACTTTCATCGGTCAGTTTCGACTTGGAGAACACCGCGTACTTTTTCAGGTCCGCCAGTTGCGGCTCGAGCAACTCACTGGCCATTGCCAGAACCACGCCGTCACCTTCGAGCAGAATGCGGAAACTCGACTGCATCCGGCCTTTCTGCGTGCAACGCGCGCCGAGGCTGGCGCGAGTGTCGCTGAGGTAATTGAGGTTGCAGGTCAGCTGGCCTTGCAGGAATTTTCCGGCATCCGCGCCGCGAACCGCGAGAACGCCTTCATGAGACAGGGTGCAGAAAAAAGCAGAATCGGCCATGGGTCATCGCAGGGTAAATAGACTGGGGCACATCATAAGGGGGCAGTGTTGAAATGGGTAGTTGATAAAGGATCGATGGTGCCCGACCAAAGCCGACTGTGCGACCCGTCTCGGGGCTGTATACTTGCCGCCAAATTTGAGGAGGGCCCCATGGTCGAACAAGTTGAACTGAATCGCCTCTTTTGGCACAGCCGTCGCGGCATGCTTGAGCTTGACGTATTGCTGGTGCCGTTCGTGAAGGAGGTTTACGCGACGTTGAACGAGGTGGATCGCGATCTGTATGTGCGTCTGCTGACGTGCGAGGATCAGGACATGTTCGGCTGGTTCATGGAGCGCAGCGAGTCTGAAGATCCGGAATTGCAGCGCATGGTTCGCATGATTCTGGATCGTGTCCAGCCCAAGTAATACGTTCGAATGCCGCTGGCATGCCTCTGGGCAGTTGCTGGCGGCGTATCTGTTGGCCCAGGCGTTCGCCCTGGGTGCTTTGTTTCTTCTGTCGATTCCGCTCTGGGCCAGTCTGCTCGGGGTTTTTGGCTGTCTGCTCCACGGGTTCTGGACATTGCCCAGGCAGATTCTGCTGACTCACCGGACGGCTTTTTGCGGATTGCGCCGCGATGCCGATGGCTGGCAGCTGTGGAATCAGGCGAAGGGCTGGCAAGCGGTGCAACTGCGCCCGGACAGTCTGGTGCTGCCACTGATCGTGGTGCTGCGCTTTCGTTTGCGCGGGGAATGGCGGGTACGATCGGTTTGTGTGCCGCGAGACTCGCAGGTCGCCGATGTGCATCGACGCCTGCGCGTGCGGCTCAAGTTCAGCCGACGTAGGTGGGCGGCACCAGAATAGTGTCGAGTGCCTCGGGCAGCATGTCCGGATAGTCGAGGGTGTAATGCAGGCCGCGACTTTCCTTGCGTTCCATCGCTGAGCAGATCATCAGTTCGGCGACTTGCGCCAGATTGCGCAGCTCGATCAGGTCACGGCTGACTTTATAGTTGCTGTAAAACTCGTCGATCTCGTCCAGCAGCAGGCGCACGCGATGTTGCGCCCGTTGCAGGCGCTTGTTGGTGCGCACGATGCCGACGTAGTCCCACATGAACCGGCGCAGTTCATCCCAGTTGTGCGCAATGATCACGTCTTCATCGGAGTCGGTCACCTGACTGGCGTCCCAGACGGGCAGGGCGCTTGGCGCATCGACATCGTCCAGTTGCGCGAGAATGTCCGCCGCTGCCGAACGGGCGTAGACGAAACATTCCAGCAACGAATTGCTGGCCATGCGGTTGGCGCCGTGCAGGCCGGTGAAGCTGGTTTCGCCGATGGCATACAAGCCCGGCACGTCGGTGCGGCCGTTCTGGTCGACCATCACGCCGCCGCAGGTGTAATGCGCGGCGGGTACAACCGGGATTGGCTGTTTAGTGATGTCGATGCCGAAACCGAGGCAGCGCTCATAAACAGTGGGGAAGTGCGTCTTGATGAAATCTTCGGGCTTGTGGCTGATGTCGAGATAAACGCAGTCGATGCCCAGGCGCTTCATTTCATGGTCGATGGCGCGGGCGACGATATCGCGCGGGGCCAGTTCGGCGCGCTTGTCAAAGCGGTACATGAAGCGTTCGCCGTTCGGCAGCTTCAAATGGGCGCCTTCGCCGCGCAGGGCTTCGGTAATAAGGAAGCTTTTCGCTTGCGGGTGATAGAGGCAGGTCGGGTGGAACTGATTGAATTCCAGGTTCGCCACGCGGCAGCCAGAGCGCCAGGCCATGGCAATGCCGTCACCGCAGGCGCCATCGGGGTTGCTGGTATAGAGGTAGACCTTGGCCGCGCCGCCCGAGGCGAGAATCACGAAGCGTGCGCCGTAGGTGTCGACTTCGCCGGTTTTGCGGTTCAGCACGTAGGCGCCGAGGCAGCGATCGCCGTCCATGCCCAGGCGGCGTTCAGTGATCAGATCGACGGCAACCCGCTGTTCGAGCAGTTCAACGTTTGAGCACTCCTTGGCTCGGGCCAGCAGGGTTTTGAAAATGGCCGCGCCAGTGGCATCGGCGGCGTGGATGATGCGCCGATGGCTGTGACCGCCTTCGCGGGTCAGGTGGAATTCGAAACCGCCGTCTTCCGTGCCGGACTGTTCGTCGCGGGTGAACGGTACGCCTTGGTCGATCAACCATTGAATGGCTTCACGGCTGTGCTCGACGGTAAAGCGCACAGCGTCTTCGTGGCACAGCCCGCCACCGGCGTTGAGGGTGTCGTCGACGTGGGATTCGACAGTATCGGTGTCGTCGAGAACGGCAGCGACGCCACCCTGGGCCCAGAAAGTGGAGCCGTTGGCGAGATCGCCTTTGCTTAAAACAGCAATGCGCAAATGACCCGGCAGGGTCAGCGCAAGACTCAAACCGGCAGCACCGCTGCCAATGACCAGAACATCATGTTGGAATTGTTGGCTCATTACAGGATTCCGCTCAAAGCGACCCGGGTCGGGGGTGGCGCAATTCGCCTGGATCGGCGAGTCAAGTCAGCCACACAGCCCACTAGTATATAGAGGGGTGGAGCGGCACAATAGCCGGGCCCATATGGCATTGTGAAACTACTGTGACGGGGAAAAGCGGGTGCTTCGTCGGAAGTTTTTTTCGGCTGCTGCCGGAAAAGACGACTGTATCGGCACTGAAACAGTGTTTTTCTGCCCAGGGTTGCCCATTGTCGGGTCGGCACGGCTATAAATAATTGGAACTTTTGCCAAAGGCCCAAGATCAATAGACGGTGCCAGAAACAAGGGACAGTATCGGCTTCAGTGCGGAATCTGTGGTTGAGGTTCCTGCCGGCGAATCCGATAACAAGATTATTCGCGCAGCCGGTTTATCCCGCGCTGCGTTTTTCGTGCGTGCCAAATCAGAGCCCGCAGGAAACTTGCCTGGAGGGGGAGAACTTTTGCGAAAAGCCCGAGTCTATGTTTGCAAGTCTGGTCGTTTAGTTATGCAAGTCTCCTTCGGGCTTATCGAGGAGTGTTCATGCTAACCCAGGAAGAGGATCAGCAGCTGGTCGAGCGCGTTCAACGCGGCGACAAGCGAGCTTTCGATCTGTTGGTGCTGAAATATCAGCACAAGATTCTCGGGTTGATCGTGCGTTTCGTGCACGACACCCATGAAGCCCAGGACGTGGCTCAGGAAGCCTTTATCAAGGCGTATCGAGCACTTGGAAACTTTCGCGGCGACAGTGCGTTTTATACGTGGCTGTACCGTATTGCCATTAACACGGCGAAGAACTACCTGGTTTCTCGCGGCCGTCGGCCGCCGGATAGCGATGTAAGTTCAGAGGATGCAGAGTTCTACGATGGCGATCACGGCCTCAAGGATCTCGAATCACCAGAACGTGCACTGCTGCGGGATGAGATCGAAGGCACCGTCCATCGAACCATTCAGCAACTGCCAGAGGATTTGCGTACGGCGTTAACTTTACGTGAATTCGATGGTCTGAGTTACGAGGACATTGCGAGCGTCATGCAGTGTCCGGTGGGTACCGTGCGCTCCCGGATTTTCCGCGCCCGGGAGGCCATCGATAAAGCCCTGCAGCCGTTGTTGCAGGAAAACTGAGACAGCGGCGACAGCCAAGAGAGGAACGCCATGAGTCGTGAAGCCCTGCAGGAATCGCTGTCCGCAGTGATGGATAACGAAGCGGACGAACTGGAATTGCGTCGAGTGATTAATGCACTTGATGACGTCGAAACCCGTGAGACCTGGGCTCGTTACCAGATCGCTCGGGCAGCTATGCACAAGGATCTGCTGCTGCCACGTCTGGACATCGCTGCGGCAGTATCTGCTGCACTGGAAGACGAAACGGCTCCGGCCAAAGTATCGCGTAGCCCATGGCGCAACCTCGGCCGTCTGGCTGTAGCCGCCTCGGTAACTGTTGCCGTTCTGGCCGGTGTTCGCCTGTACAACCAGGACGAAATCGCTGGTGTTGAACTGGCTCAGCAATCCAATCAGCCAACCCTGGCCACCCCACAGGTGAAAGGTCCGGCTGTTCTGGCAGGCTATAGTGAGAGTTCCGAAGCCACTGGCCCTATGGCCAACGGCGTACTGCAAGGTCAACCGGGCTGGCACGATCAGCGTCTGCCAGGTTACCTGCGTCAGCACGCTCAACAGGCTGCACTGAAAGGTACTGAAAGCGCGCTGCCATACGCACGTGCAGCAAGCCTGGAAAACCGTTAAGGAGGATCATGCGCGCCATACCTCTACTTTCGCTTCTGCTGAGTGGCTGGTTCATTGTTCCAGCCCACGCCGACGAGGCCCAGGACTGGTTGACCCGTCTGGGCCAGGCCGAGCAGCAGCAAAGCTTTCACGGCACATTCGTTTACGAGCGTAACGGTAGTTTTTCTACCCATAACATCTGGCACCGCGTCCAGAATGGCCAGGTCCGCGAGCGTTTGCTTCAGCTCGACGGCTCGGCTCAGGAAGTCGTGCGCGTTGATGGACATACTCAATGCGTCAGCGGCACCCTGATCGCCGGGCTGGGGGATTCTCCCAACTCTGCCGCTCGTGCTCTCGATCCGCAAAAGCTGAAGAACTGGTATGACCTTGCTGTCATCGGCAAGTCGCGCGTGGCCGGACGGGACGCAGTGATCGTATCGCTGACGCCCCGTGACCAGCATCGCTACGGTTTTGAACTGCATCTGGACAAGAAGACAGGCCTGCCATTGAAGTCGTTGCTGTTGAACGACAAGGGGCAGTTGCTTGAGCGCTTCCAGTTCACCAGCCTCGACACTGACAACATGCCGTCGGACAAAGATCTGCAAGCAGACGCCGACTGCAAGGCCATTGCGCTGGACAGTGACAAGGCCTCTGCGGTCAAAACCGCTCAGGTCTGGCACTCGGAGTGGCTGCCGCCAGGGTTCGAATTGACCAGCAGTAATTCGCACAAAGATCCGGAAACCAAGACTCAGGTCAGCAGCTTGCTGTATGACGACGGTCTGGCGCGTTTCTCGGTATTCCTTGAGCCGTTGAACGGTGCGACTGTTACCGACACCCGCACGCAGTTGGGCCCAACGGTTGCTGTTTCTCGTCGCCTGACAACGCCTGAAGGTGAAATGATGGTGACGGTGGTCGGTGAGATTCCAATCGGCACCGCCGAACGAATTGCTCTGTCGATGCGTAATACCGATGGCGCTGCGACCAGCAAGCAGTGAGCTGATTTCAGTCATTCCCACTCCGTCGTCGAGACGTAGAAATGTTTGCTGAGCATTTTCATTTGCAAATCACTTGAAAGTTTTTTATAGGTCAGAGCCTCACGGCTCTGGCCTTGTTTGTTGTTGCCGGAACAAAAATGCCGGTCTGTGGTTTCCGGTGTTCCTTGCTCCATATCGCTTAACCCTGCTCGTCGTAACGGGAGCTGTATGTCGATACCTAGCTTGAAGTCTTATTTCTCCATTCTCGCCACCGTGCTGGTGCTCGGTCAGGCGATCCCTGCTGCGCAAGCAGCCGATCTGCCTGATTTCACCCAATTGGTCGAACAAGCATCGCCTGCGGTAGTGAACATCAGTACCACGCAGAAGCTGCCGGATCGCAAAGTGAACCAGCAGATGCCGGATCTGGAAGGCTTGCCGCCGATGTTGCGCGAGTTCTTCGAACGCGGCATGCCGCCTCAGCAGCGTTCGCCGGGCGGTGGTGGCCGTCAGCGTGAAGCGCAGTCGCTGGGTTCGGGCTTCATCATTTCCTCGGATGGCTACATCCTGACCAACAACCATGTGATTGCCGATGCCGATGAAATCCTCGTGCGTCTGGCCGATCGCAGCGAGATGAAAGCCAAGCTGATCGGCACCGACCCGCGCTCCGACGTGGCCCTGCTGAAAATCGAAGGCAAAGACCTGCCAGTGCTCAAACTGGGCAAGTCCCAAGACTTGAAAGCCGGCCAGTGGGTCGTTGCAATCGGTTCGCCATTCGGCTTTGACCATACTGTGACCCAAGGCATCGTCAGCGCCGTCGGTCGTAGTCTGCCGAATGAAAACTATGTGCCGTTCATCCAGACCGACGTGCCGATCAACCCGGGTAACTCCGGTGGCCCGCTGTTCAACCTGAACGGTGAAGTGGTCGGCATCAACTCGCAGATCTACACCCGTTCCGGCGGCTTCATGGGCGTGTCGTTCGCCATCCCGATCGATGTGGCGATGGACGTATCCAATCAGCTCAAGAGCGGTGGCAAGGTCAGCCGTGGCTGGCTGGGCGTGGTCATCCAGGAAGTGAACAAGGATCTGGCCGAATCGTTCGGTCTGGACAAACCGGCCGGTGCGCTGGTGGCACAAATCCAGGATGACGGTCCGGCAGCCAAGGGCGGCCTGCAAGTGGGTGACGTGATCCTGAGCATGAATGGCCAGCCGATCGTCATGTCCGCTGACCTGCCACATCTTGTCGGTGCGTTGAAAGCCGGCGCCAAAGCTAATCTGGAAGTGATTCGTGAAGGCAAGCGCAAGAACGTTGAACTGACTGTTGGCGCCATCCCGGACGAAGACAAAGAACTGGATGCACTGCCGAAGTCCGGCGCTGAAACCACCAGCAACCGTCTCGGTGTTGCCGTTGGCGAACTGACTGCCGAGCAGAAGAAAACCTACGACCTCAAGGGTGGTGTGGTGATCAAGGAAGTGCAGGACGGTCCGGCTGCCCTGATCGGTCTGCAACCGGGTGATGTGATCACGCACCTGAACAACCAGGCCATCGGCTCCACCAAGGAGTTCGGCGAGATCGCCAAGGCTCTGCCGAAGAATCGCTCGGTATCGATGCGGGTTCTGCGTCAAGGTCGCGCCAGCTTCATCACCTTCAAACTGGCTGAATAAACCAGCGGCAAGGTAAAAAACAAACCGCCTCGAAAGAGGCGGTTTTTTTGTGTCCGAAGGTTTTTGTGTTACTGGGTAAAACTCAGCCCATCATGTCCTTGATCATGCGTTCCTGCTCCATCAGCTCGCGCTGGCGGGCATCGATGCGCGACGACAACGGGAAGTTGTTACCCGCCTTGCGCTTGGCGAAGTCGAGCTGCTGGATCGCCTGACGGTAATCGCCAACCAGCGCAAAGTACTCGGCACGCGCCTGATGCAGGCCGATGATGTTGCCCGACAAGCCACGGGTTTCGGCGACCTGATACCAGACGTCCGGATCGTTCGGGCGCGACTTCAGCAGACCTTCCAGTGCCTTCTCCGCATCGGCGGAGCGATTTTGCTTCAGCAGCAAATCTACGCGCACCTGATTCAGCGGGTAGTTGCCCGGATACTGCGTGAGCATCCGGTCGACACGCGATTGAGCGTCGGGCAGGCGATTGTTGGTGATGTCCAGATCGACCTGAGCGAGGTTGTAGATGATCTCGTTCGGCGACTTGGCCAGCAGCTGTTTCAGGTTCTCGCGCGCTTCATTCAACTGGCCACCCTTGATCTGCGCGATTGCCAGACCGTAGCGAGCCACATCGTTTTGCGGGTTCTCATCCAGTTGTGCGCGGAAACGCTTGGCGCCCAGACCCGGGGTTTCTTCGTAGATCAACTGCACGCGCGCGCGGATCAACTGATAGCGCATGGTGTCCTCGATACCGCCCGGCTTGGCCTGTTCGGCACGGTTGCGGGTGTCGGCAATACGCGATTCGGTCACCGGGTGAGTCAGCAGAAATTCCGGTGGCTTGGCATCAAAGCGGTATTGACGCATCAAACGCTCGAACATGGTTGGCATCGACCGTGGATCGTAGCCAGCCTTTTCCAGGTTGAGGATGCCGATGCGGTCGGCTTCTTGTTCGTTCTGGCGCGAGAACGTGCGTTGTGCCTGTATTGCCGCTGCCTGGGTGCCGGCAATGGCTGCGATCCCGGCATCACCGCCGCCCGCAGCGGCGATGACGATACCGGCCAGCAATGCGGCCATCATCGGCACCTGCATGCGTTGCGAGGCTTCAACGCCGCGAGCGAAGTGGCGTTGCGACAAGTGAGCCAATTCGTGCGCCAATACCGAGGCGTATTCGCCCTCGGTCTGTGCATTGAGGAACAAGCCGCCGTTGACCCCCACCACGCCGCCCGGCGCTGCGAAGGCGTTGAGCTGCGGGCTGTTGATCAGAATGAATTCGAGACGTCGGTCGGTTACCTGGCTGGTTTCCACCAGCTTGTACACGCTGGACTCGACGTAGTCCTTGAGCTGCGGATCATTGAGCTGTGAAACCTGGCTGCGCAACATTGCCAGCCACGCGCGGCCAAGCTGGTATTCCTGTTGCGGCGAGACAATGGCAGAACTGGCGTCGCCGAGTGACGGCAGATCGTCGGCAAAGCCCGGTGAGGCGAGCAGGCAAGCGAGCGTCAGCAGGGTAGGGCGCAGAAAAGTCATGCACAAAGCCTTAGAAGACAAAGACCTTACTGTAGCCGGACACCGGGCTTGCGACCAGATATTCTAGGCAGCTCGACAGACCTGAACCGGAGTGACGCAATGACCGACGCTGTAGCCCATGACGTGGAACTGGACGCCAGCGGCCTGAATTGTCCGTTGCCGTTGCTCAAGGCAAAAATGGAACTCAACAAGCTCCAGAGTGGCGCTGTACTCAAGGTGATCGCCACCGATGCCGGCTCGCAACGTGACTTTCGCACCTTCGCTAAATTGGCCGGTCACACGTTGCTGCGCGAAGAAGACGGCGCCGGCGTTTACCGTTACTGGTTGAAAAAAGCCTGAAAGCGACTGCGTAAAAGACCTAAGGATTATTGATGTTCAAAGTGTTACGCGATTGGATTCAGCGTTACTTCTCCGACGAAGAAGCCGTGGTGCTGGCGGTGCTGCTGATTCTCGCCTTCACCGCCGTGCTCACCCTCGGCGGCATGCTCGCGCCGGTGTTGGCTGGGATGGTGCTGGCGTACCTGATGCAGGGGCTGGTCGTCACCCTTGAGCGCTTGCGCGTGCCGGGTGGTGCGGCGGTGGGTCTGGTGTTTGCGCTGTTCATGGGCGTGTTGCTGCTGTTCATCGTCGTGGTATTGCCGCTGCTTTGGCACCAATTGATCACGCTGTTCAACGAGCTGCCGGGCATGCTCGCCAAGTGGCAATCGTTGCTTTTATTGTTGCCGGAGCGTTATCCGCACCTGGTCTCCGACGAGCAAGTGTTGCAGGCCATCGAGGCGGCGCGTGGCGAGATCGGCAAGTTCGGTCAGTGGGCGCTGACCTTTTCGCTGTCGAGCCTGCCGCTGTTGGTCAACATCATGATCTACCTGGTGCTGGTGCCGATCCTGGTGTTTTTCTTCCTCAAGGATCGGGTGATGATCGGCGAATGGGTGCGCGGTTACCTGCCGCGTGAGCGTGCGCTGATTACCCGGGTCGCGCAGGAAATGAACCGCCAGATCGCCAATTACATCCGCGGCAAGGTCATCGAGATCGTCATTTGTGGCGGCGTGACTTACGTCGCTTTCGTCGCCCTCGGGCTCAACTATGCGGCGCTGCTGGCGTTATTGGTGGGGGTTTCGGTGGTGGTGCCGTATGTCGGTGCGGTGGTGGTGACCGTGCCGGTGCTGCTGATTGCGCTGTTCCAGTGGGGTTGGAGCGATCAGTTCATCTATCTGATGGCGGTCTACGGGATCATCCAGACACTGGATGGCAACGTGCTGGTGCCGTTACTGTTCTCGGAGGCGGTCAACTTGCACCCGGTGGCAATTATCTGCGCAGTGCTGTTGTTTGGCGGGTTGTGGGGATTCTGGGGGGTGTTCTTTGCGATTCCGCTGGCGACGCTTTTTAAAGCGGTGCTGGATGCGTGGCCGCGCAAGGAGCCTGAAGTTTCGCCGCTGCTTTAGTGGTTTAACCGGATTGCTCGGTGTGGCTTAAGGCCTCATCGCTGGCAAGCCAGCTCCCACAGGGTTTTCGGTGCACACAAAACCTGTGGGAGCTGGCTTGCCAGCGATGGCGTCAGAGAAGGCGCCAGAGAAACATCAGGCTTTATTCAGATCCTGAGCAGCAGCCAGAACGGCATCCACATGCCCCGGCACTTTCACACCGCGCCATTCCTGACGCAGCACGCCGTCCTTATCAATCAGGAAGGTGCTGCGATCAACGCCCAGGTATTCCTTGCCGTACAGCTTCTTCAACTTGATCACGTCGAACAACTGGCAAACCGCCTCGTCCTTGTCGCTGATCAACTCGAACGGAAACTCCTGCTTGCACTTGAAGTTCTCGTGGGACTTCAAGCTGTCGCGGGAGATACCGAAGATCTCGGTGTTGGCAGCTTGGAACGCCGCGTACTGATCACGAAAGCCCTGGCCTTCAGTGGTGCAGCCCGGCGTGCTGTCCTTCGGGTAGAAGTAGATCACCACTTGCTTGCCCTTCAGGGCAGACAGGCTGACGGTTTGCCCGCTGGTGGCAGGTGCTTCGAAATCGGCAACCGGTTGGTCGATGACAACGGCCATGAAAGCTTCCTTACATTGGGTTCTGTGGGCGCCAAGGCTCGATCAGCGCGTCCAGGTTCATCGCATCGGAGAAGTCGAGGAACTGGTCGCGCAGCCAACTGATCTGGGTGCCGGCCGGCAGGGTCACGGTGAACGTGGCGTTGAGCATGGTGCCGCCGGTCTGTGGTGCCTGATACGTGTCGCAGGTCAGGTTTTCCAGTTCGACGTTATGGTCCATGAAGAACTGGCACAGTTCATTGATGATGTCCGGGCGATACGCCGAACTCACATAAGCCACATACGGCAGGGCCTGCGGACGATTTTCCAGCGGCGCGCTGCGCACTACGTTAACGGTGAAGGCGTGTTTTTTGGACAGGCTCGGCAAGCTGCCTTCCAGGCGAGCGAGGGCGTCCCAGCTGCCGGATACCTCAAGGATCAGCGCACTGCATTCGCCGTGGCGAGTCAGGCGCGAAGTAACCACGGCGCAGCGATTTTCATGGCTGGCGCGGCACAGGACGTTAGTCAGCTCCATGGGGTTGGCGCCGAGGGCACTGATGACAAGGAATTGTTCGCGAACTGTGGGGGTGGACATGCAGCATTCCTAAAGCGATGAGCGGTCGGTAGTAAACGGGCGTTGGTCGCCGGGGCGTGCCTGTAGTGACCCTGTCCGACTGTCCTTTCAGAAAACTCCGGCAAGCTCGCGGCTCGCTCCACTATAGCGGGAGCGCGTCGATGCGACGCAGGAACGGGGTCTGGGAGGCCGTAAAGGGAGGCTGGAACCCGGCGTACAAGCTGATCAGTACCGATCAAAGTCTGAAGGGTAGCGAAAAGCGGCGCCAAGGGGAATGGCGGCAGCGCAGTACTTTGCTTGTGCAAGCATCTTGGCGCCAGTACCATTACCGCTCTCTTTTTCCGGCAGGAGCGGTTTCATGATTGCGGGCAGTATGGTGGCACTGGTCACTCCCATGGATGCACAAGGGCGTCTTGACTGGGACAGCCTCAGCAAACTCGTGGACTTCCATCTCAAGAACGGCACCCATGCCATTGTCGCGGTCGGTACTACCGGCGAGTCGGCAACCCTTGATGTAGAAGAACACATCGCCGTCATCAAAGCCGTGGTCAAACAGGTTGCCGGGCGCATCCCGGTCATCGCCGGCACTGGCGCCAACTCGACCCGCGAAGCCGTCGAGCTGACCCGCAACGCCAAAGAAGCCGGCGCCGATGCCTGCCTGCTGGTCGTTCCGTACTACAACAAGCCGACTCAGGAAGGCCTGTACCAGCACTTCAAGCACATCGCTGAAGCGGTCGACATTCCACAGATTCTCTACAACGTTCCGGGCCGCACCTCTTGCGACATGCAGGCCGAGACCGTGATTCGCCTGTCCACCGTGCCGAACATCATCGGTATCAAGGAAGCCACTGGCGACCTGAAGCGCGCCAAAGCGATCATCGATGGTGTGAGCAAGGATTTCATCGTGTTGTCCGGCGATGATCCGACCGCCGTTGAACTGATCCTGCTGGGCGGCAAAGGCAACATCTCCGTGACTGCCAACGTCGCCCCGCGCGAAATGGCCGACCTGTGCGAGGCCGCTCTCAAGGGCGACGCCGACACCGCACGGGCAATCAACGAAAAACTGATGCCGCTGCACAAAGACCTGTTCATCGAAGCCAACCCGATTCCGGTGAAGTGGGCTCTGGTTGAAATGGGCCTGATGCACGAAGGCATCCGCTTGCCGCTGACCTGGCTGAGCACACCTTGTCATGAAACGCTGCGCTCGGCCCTGCGCCAGTGCAGCGTCCTGGTTTAATTGAGGAAGTACAACGCATGAAGCGAATGGCCGGACTTTCCGCACTTGCCTTGATTATCTCCAGCACCAGTGGCTGCGGATGGGTCTGGGGCCCGGAAGGTTATTTCCGTGACCGTGGTAGCGATTACCTGGAAGCGCAACAGACTGCACCGATGCAACTGCCACCGGATGTCAACACTTCCAAGCGTCTGGATCCGCTGCTGCCGATCCCGCGCAACGTCGCTGATGACACCGCCAAGGGCGAATACATTGTGCCGCGTCCTCAGCCGCTGTCGGCCGTTGCCGATGCCAGCGATTACTCGCTGCAAAAGAGCGGTGATTCGCGTTGGGTCGTGGCCCAGCATCCACCGGCCGAAGTCTGGCCAGTGGCGGTGCAGTTCTTCCAGGACAACGGTTTCCGTCTGGACGAACAGCGCCCGCAAACCGGCGAATTCACCACCACCTGGCAGCATTCCGATGAACTGTCCGCGTCGATGGCCAAGCGCCTGAGCGCAGCCGGTATCGCCAGCGACAGCGAAACCCGCGTGCGTGTGCGTATCGAGCCAGGCGTGCAGCGCAACACCAGTGAAATCTACGTGGTCAGCGCCGAGCGTCCTGCCGGCAGCACCGCCGATGTCGATTTCACCAACCGTTCGGTCAACACTGGCCTGGACGCTGCGCTGGTCGACGACATGCTCGCGAGCATGAGCCGTATATCCGAGAAGGGTGGGTCGGTGTCGATGTTGGCTTCGCGTGATTTCGATACGCCGAGCCGCGTCAGCCTCAGCGAAGACGGCAGCGGCAACCCGGTGTTGAACGTCGGTACTGATCTGGATCGTGCCTGGTCAAGCGTTGGCCGTGCACTGGAACAAGGCGAATGGCGCGTTGAAGACATCAACCGCAGCCTCGGCCTGTACTACATCAACTTGGCCGAAAAAGCCGAGAAGAAAGACGACAAGCCTGGTTTCTTCAGCAGCCTGTTCGGAAGTGCGCCAACCAAGGAAGAAGTTGAATCCCGTGCCGAGCGTTATCAGGTTCGCCTGAGCAAGGTTGGCGAGAACATCCAGGTCACCGTCGAGAAAAACATCAACACCGTCGCGCCGGCTGAAGTGGCGCGCAAAGTGCTGAGCGTGATTCAGGACAACCTGGGCTGATCAACCATGCGTTTTGCCGTTCTCGGCAGCGGTAGCCAAGGGAACGGCACGCTGATCGCCAGTGCTGATACGTATGTGCTGGTGGATTGTGGTTTTTCCCTGCGGGAAACCGAAAAACGCCTGTTGCGCCTGGGTGTGAACCCGGCGCAATTGAGCGCGATACTCGTAACCCACGAACATGCCGACCACGTGCATGGCGTGGGTTTACTGTCTCGGCGCTACAATCTACCGGTCTACCTCAGTCGCGGCACCCTGCGCGGGATGCGCAAACCGATAGAACCCGCAGGCTTTCTGGCCGGCGGCGAGCAACTGCAGATCGGTGCACTGAACGTCGGGGTCATTGCCGTGGCCCATGATGCGCAGGAACCGACTCAGTATGTCTTCAGCGATCAAGAGCAGCGGCGCTTCGGCCTGCTGACCGACCTGGGTTCTTACTGCGAGCGGGTGCTGGACGGTTATCGGGATCTCGATGCGTTGATGATCGAGTCCAACCATTGTCGTGACATGCTGGCCCGTGGGCACTACCCGTACTTTCTCAAGCAACGGGTGGGCGGCGAGCTGGGACATTTGAACAACCATCAGGCGGCATTCCTGGTGTCCGAGTTGGGCTGGCAGGGCTTGCAACACCTTGTCCTGGCTCATCTGAGCAGCAAGAACAACCTGCCGCAGCTGGCCCGGCAATGTTTTGTCGACACCCTCGGGTGCGACCCGGACTGGCTGCAACTGGCCGATCAAGATTCAGGGCTCGACTGGCGCCACATCGCCTAGCCCACCTACTTAGCAAGCGGAGCCCATCATGGAAAAACGTGAAGAACTCTACCGCGGCAAAGCCAAATCGGTTTACAAGACCGACGACGCTGACCGCTTGATCCTGCTGTTTCGCAACGACACCTCGGCGTTCGACGGCAAGCGCATCGAGCAGCTCGACCGCAAAGGCATGGTCAACAACAAGTTCAACGCCTTCATCATGCAGAAACTCGAAGCGGCCGGCATTCCGACCCAATTCGACAAACTGCTGGCTGACAACGAAGTCCTGGTGAAGAAGCTCGACATGATCCCGGTCGAGTGCGTCGTGCGTAACTACGCCGCCGGCAGCCTGGTCAAGCGTCTGGGCGTCGAAGAAGGCCTTAAGCTCAATCCTTACACCTTCGAGCTGTTCCTCAAGGACGACGCCAAGGGCGACCCGTTCATCAACGAATCCCACGTTGTGGCATTCGGTTGGGGCACTGCGGAGCAACTGGTTCGCATGAAAGAACTGTCGCTCAAGGTCAACGAAGTGCTGACCAAACTGTTCGACGACGCCGGCCTGCTGCTGGTCGACTTCAAGCTTGAATTCGGCGTGTTCAGCGACGGCTCCATCGTCCTCGGTGACGAGTTCAGCCCGGACGGCTGCCGTCTGTGGGACAAGGACACCAAGAAGAAAATGGACAAAGACCGCTTCCGTCAGGGCCTCGGTGACGTCATCGAAGCCTACGAAGAAGTCGCCAATCGTCTGGGTGTACCGCTTTAATCGACGCAAGCATCTGATAGCACGAAGAAATTTTCGAAAGAGGGTTTGCTTTCGGTAAAAGTGTTGTTATGATGCGCGCCGTTGGAGAGATGCCAGAGTGGCCGAATGGGACGGATTCGAAATCCGTTGTACCTTCACCGGTACCTAGGGTTCGAATCCCTATCTCTCCGCCATTACATAGAAAAAGCCCCGTAGCTGAGAAGCTGCGGGGCTTTTTTGTTGGCGTTGCATCAACGAGAAAACATGAAAAAGCCCCACAGGCCAAAACCTGTGGGGCTTTTGCATTTCTGCGGGATTACATCACCCCGCACCTCCAGCCAATCAAGGCTGCGAGTGGCCCAACTTGCGCTTGATCAGTTCATACACATCCTTATGCGTCGAGTTGTGCAGCGTCTTGTCCTTGCAGGCCGAGCTGAGGAAGGTTTTCACTTCTTCCTTGGCGTGCGGGTAGAGGCTGGCGACGTAGTCGGCTTCGTGTGTTTGTGTGCAGTTGAAGTGCATGTCGTCTTTTGCTTTGTCTCTGGCCATGTTTGCGGCTCCTTTTGAGTTTGAATGATCGGGAGAAAACAGGGCCGGATGGCCCCCTGCGTTGCTGAGCGTAGGGGGGCAAATAGAGCCCGCCAGTCATTCGGTCAAAAAAGGAAGGGGCTGTAGGACGCAGCCTTTTATCGACTCACGCGGTTAAATTTCCTTGACCGGGGTTTCGCCCTGTACCGCTTTGATCAGCTCGATCACGTGCAGACAATCCGCTTTGTTCACGTACGATTCACCGCTGGCGATGGTCTCGTGGTTGCCTGCGCGCAGTCTCCAGCGCCATTGCCCTTTGCCGGTGCTCGAGGTGCCTCTGGATTGCCTGTAAATCTCGAAATACATTCAGTTCGCTCCATGCGATGAGTGTGTGCGACAGCCTGTGTGGCGCATCGACGCAAGCCTAGCGCAGGCGGGTTTTTTGGCTATCGAGGATTTGTTTCCAATCGTTCGCGAATGTTTCCGAGAACCGCGAGCCAGAGCGCAGGAATAGGCCTCTGGATTGGCCAATATGACGCCCTCTGACCCTTGCAACAGCGGCGACGCTACTGCTTAATACGGGACGGCTCATGGCGTCGAAAATCAGTCGGCGACCGACAAACACTATAAAAAGAGCACTCCTTTGACTGAGCACGGAACGCAACAGGCCGGGCAGGTGACGTTATCGCTGGTGGTCCCCGTTTTTAACGAAGAGGACAGCCTCGACACGTTTCTGCAGCGCATCAATGAAGTCTTTCAGACGCAAGCGTTGATCGATCTTGAGCTGGTGTTCATCAACGACGGCAGCACGGATGCCACGCTTGAGCGCCTGCTTGAGCGGCAACGGCACGATCCCCGTCTGCGCATCGTCGACCTGAGTCGCAATTTCGGTAAGGAGGCGGCGCTGTCCGCCGGTTTGCAGATGGCGACCGGGCAGATCGTAGTGCCGATCGATGCGGACCTGCAGGATCCGCCGGAAATCATTCTGCTGATGATCGAACGCTGGCGCGAAGGCTATGAGGTCGTGCTCGGTCACCGCATCAGCCGCCGCAGCGACACCTGGGCCAAGCAGACCTCGGCGCACTGGTTCTATCGCCTGCACAACAAAATTGCCGAGCAGCCGTTACCCGAGAACGTCGGCGATTTTCGCCTGATGGATCGCTGTGTGGTCGATGCCTTGCTGACGTTGCCCGAATCCCGGCGCTTCATGAAAGGCCTGTTCGCCTGGGTTGGTTTTCGCACCACCCACGTCGATTACGAGCGCCCGGAGCGCGTGGCCGGGCAGAGCAAGTTCAACGGCTGGCGGCTGTGGAACTTCGCCCTCGAAGGCATTACCAGTTTCAGCACCGAACCGCTGCGGATCTGGACCTACGTCGGAGCGCTGGTGTCGCTGGTGTCATTTGCCTTCGCCATTTTCATCGTTGTGCGCACATTGATCCACGGTATCGACATGCCCGGTTATGCCTCGTTGATGGTGGCCGTGACCTTCCTCGGTGGCCTGCAACTGATCGGCATCGGCGTGCTCGGCGAATACCTGGGCCGCACCTATATCGAATCCAAACGCCGGCCGGTTTATCTGGTGCGTCGCGTCTACGACCCCAAGGATTGACCCATGGATCTGAAGGAAACCGACATCCTCGGCGATAGCATCAACGAGCATTGGTATTACTGCGCCAAAGCCGCCGCCACCAGGCGTTTGCTGGGGGATGCACCGATTGGACGGATCCTCGATGTGGGCGCGGGGTCAGGGTTTTTTTCCCATCATTTGCTCACGCATACCGATGCACGGGAAGCGTGGTGCGTGGACATCAGCTATGCCGCCGACTCCAGCGCAACCACCGCCGGCAAACCGGTGCATTACCGTCGCGGTGTCGACACCCTTGATGCCGATCTGGTGCTGTTGATGGACGTGCTCGAGCATGTCGACGATGACCTCGGTCTGCTCAAGATGTATGTCGATAAAGTACCGTCGGGCAGCCGCTTTCTGATGACCGTGCCGGCGTTCCAGTTCATGTGGAGCGGTCACGATGACTTTCTCGAACACAAGCGCCGCTACACCCTGGCACAGTTCGAGACACTGGCCCGCGATGCCGGTTTGACGGTGCAGCGTGGCGCCTATTATTTCGGCGCGGTGTTCCCGATTGCGGCGGCGTTGCGCTTGTTGCCGCAAGGTGCGCAAGACCAACCGCCGCGCTCGCAACTCAAGCGTCATCACCCGCTGGTCAACACGGTGCTGAAGACCCTTTGTCGCCTTGAGCTGCCGTTGATGGGCATCAATCGTCTGGCCGGTTTGAGCGTTTTTGTATTGGCGCAGAAGCCGTGACCTCAGCGCAAAAAACGGCGTTGATCCAACGCGGTTTGCGCTTTGCCGTGACCGGATTGTTCGTGACGGCGTTGCATGCGCTGGTAGCCATTGCGTTCATCAATTTCATCAGTCCGTTACCACCCCTCGCCAATGGTGTGGCATTCGCCGTGGCGACGGTGGTGTCGTATGTGATCAACACCACCTGGAGTTTCTCGGCGCGATTGCAGGGCAGAACCCTGCTGCGGTTTCTGCTGGTGTCGGTCTGTGGGTTTCTGTTGGCGATGTTCGTCGCCTGGGCTGCGCAAATGGCCGGGCTCCACTATTTGCTGGGCATCGTCGCCGTGGCGCTGACAATTCCGGCATTCACTTTTGTCTTGCACAATTTCTGGACGTATCGATGAAGCTCTCCGCAACACGTCGGGCGACTGCGCTGCTGCCCATTCTTTTAGGAATTCTGGCTTTTTTCATCGTGGTTGGCCCGCGTGCGTTGAACCCGATGAATATTGCCTGGTTGGGGGAGGGTGACCCGGCGACGCATTATCTGGGCTGGGTGTTCTTCAGGCACTCACCGTGGACATTTCCGCTGGGGCTCAACCCTTCTTATGGATTGGAGTTGAGCAATGGCGTGATCTTCTCGGACTCCAACCCGCTGTTCGCGTTTATCTTCAAGCCCTTTTCAGCACTGCTGCCTGAGCCCTTTCAGTATTTCGGGATTTGGTTTCTGACCTGTTTCATCTTGCAAAGCTGGTTTGCCTTCAAGTTGCTGGGGCTGTTTACCCGCAATGTGCTGATCCAGTTGCTCGGTGCCGGGCTGTTTTTATTCGCCCCGTCGATGATTATCCGGATGGGCGTGCATTTGTCCCTCGGCGGGCATTTTCTGGTGGTGGCCGCGCTGTACCTGGCACTGCGGCCCTTTACGCCGAAACGTTGGCTGGCATGGGGGGCGCTGCTGGGCGCCGCTGCGCTGGTGCATGCTTATTTGCTGGCGATGGTGGCCTTGATCTGGCTGGCGGATCTTGTCGCCAAAGCCCTGCAGCGTCACCTGACACCCGGCAAAGCCCTGGCCGAGTTGTCGGGGCTGTTTCTGCTTGTCAGTTTCTGCTGCTGGCAAGCGGGTTACTTCAGCGTCGGCGGCGGTGGCCTGGCGTTGTTGGGATATGGTTTGTACCGGGCCAATCTTCTGACTTTTTTCGATCCGGGTACCTGGTCCTACATGTTGCAGGACATACCGGGGGTATTGGGCGACGGTGAAGGCTTCGCGTTTCCGGGGGCGGGGGTGATTTTTCTGTTCATCTGCGCCGTGGTGCTTGTGCTGCAAGGTGCCAGCGATCTTCGCGCCAAGATCCGGCGTTATCCGTGGCTTCTGCTGGCTCTGACAGGGCTGGCGCTATTCGCGGTCTCTAACAACATCGGTTTTGGCCCCTTCGAACTGCAGATACCGCTGCCGGATGCGCTGGTCGCCGTGGCGACGGTTTTTCGTGGCTCGGGACGGATGATCTGGC
This sequence comes from Pseudomonas sp. PB103, assembly GCF_009764635.1. Taxonomy (NCBI): domain Bacteria; kingdom Pseudomonadati; phylum Pseudomonadota; class Gammaproteobacteria; order Pseudomonadales; family Pseudomonadaceae; genus Pseudomonas; species Pseudomonas sp. PB103. Next base: position 60,661 of record NZ_RWIL01000126.1, read on the forward strand.
CGGTCATGTACATGGCCATTTTCGCCGTTCTGTATGTCGTCATTCGTGGGCATACGTCGCGCATGGCACTCTTGTTGTTGAGCATTGCCTTGGTGATTCAGGTGGCGGATACGCGCGCCGGCTGGTCAGTGTCACGGAAGTTTTTCATGACCTCGCCGGCCCCCCAGTGGAAGACGCCACTGATCGATCCCTTCTGGGATCAGGCGGCAAGGCATTACCAGGCGGTGCGCTGGATTCGTCCGCAGAATTACTCGGAGCAATGGATGACGCTGGCCAACTTCGCCGGTAACCATCACCTGGCAACCAATGCCGTCTACCTTGGGCGCGTCAGTACGTCGGCCACTGAGACGGCACAGGCGCAGGCAGACCGGATGGTCGAGTCCGGGCAATACGCGCCAGATACGCTCTATCTGATAGATAGCCGCACTGTGCTCCAGGCTGCCCTGACCTTGAACCGCGATACTGACGTGCTCGCCAGAATCGACGGGCTGAATGTGTTGGCGCCCGGCTGGAAACGCTGCACCGATTGCCCGTCGATATCGGCACCGGATCCGTTGAGTCTGATAGCACCGCTCAAGCCGGGCGAGCGGGTGGTGTTCAGTAGTGCGAGTCCGGCGGTGGCTTATCTTTCCAAGGGCTGGTCGCTCAACGAGCCTTGGGGGACGTGGTCCGAAGGGGCCGAGTCGCAAATCATTCTGCGGCCAACCTCACGGGTTCATTCGGTGTTGCTGGAAACCACCGCGTTGCTGGCGCCCCAGCACACGGAACAGTCCCTGGAAATCTTCGTCAATGATGAGCGGGTGCTGTCTACCCGGTTGGTCAAGCCAGAAGCCAACCGAATCAACATCGAGTTGCCGGCCCATGTCCAACAGATCGTTGAGCGTCAGGGCGCACTGAATATTCGTTTCAAATACGCCAATGCCATCAGTCCGGGAGAGCTGGGCATGAGCACCGACCCGCGCAAGCTGGCGATCGGATTGCAGGCGTTGACGGTGAATTGAACCGACGTCGCTATTGTCGATGGTGCCGGCCCATAGACGTTGTCCGTGGGCCTTTCTACACTGCGCTCCAGTCTGGGGATCGGGGAGCAATGGATGAACCGCAATGAACTACGCAAGGCTGACATCAACCTGATGGTGGTGTTCGAGACCTTGATGCTCGAACGCAACGTGACCCGGGCGGCCGAGAAGTTGTTTCTTGGTCAGCCGACCATCAGCTCGGCGCTCAACCGCTTGCGCACGATGCTCAACGATCCGCTGTTCATCCGCGTCGGCCACCGTATGGAGCCGACCGCCCGCGCCGAAGATATCTTCCGTCATCTCAAGCCGGCGCTCGATTCGCTGTCGGTGGCGCTGAGCCTGACCCGCGATTTCGATCCAGCCGTGAGCACCATGACTTTTCGCATCGGTCTGTCCGATGACGTCGAGTTCGGCCTGCTGCCGCCGCTGTTGCGTGCTCTGCGTCAGGAAGCGCCGAATGTGGTGTTTGTGGTGCAACACGTCGATTACTGGCGCATCCCCGACTTGCTGGCGGCGGGCGACATTACCGTCGGCATCAGCCAGACCCGTGGCCTGCCGGCCAATGCCAAGCGCAAACTGTTGCGGCACATTCAGCCGAGCATCCTGCGTGCCGATGCTTCTGACACACCGCTGACCCTCGATGAATATTGCGCGCGGCCGCATGTGTTGGTGTCACACACGGCCAACGTCAGCGGTTTCGCTGACGAGTGGCTGGCGGAACTCGGCCGCACGCGCCAAGTGGTGCTGTCGGTGCCGCAATACAGTGCGTTGCCGGCATTGCTCGCCGGCACCGACCTGATTGCCAGCCTGCCGGATTACACCGCCGCCGCCATGGCCACCTCCGGGTTGCTGTTCAAGGAGCCGTTCCCGTTCAAGACACCGACGCTCGATCTGTCGATGGTCTGGCTCAGCCATGTCGACAGTGATCCGGCGGAGCGCTGGTTGCGCTCCAGGCTGGAGCAATTCATGAGCGAACGGCCACTCAACCCCCTGTAGGAGCTGCGGCACGCTGCGATCTTTTGATTTTCAAATCTCGAGATCAAAAGATCGCAGCCTCGTTTCACTCGACAGCTCCTGCAGGGGTTGGTGATGGGGCGCATGTGCTATATGTACGACCTTTCTGCCAACTGACTGGGGACTTGCAATGCCACATCTGCACATGGAATACACCGCCAACCTGCCGCAATTGAACGCTGACGTCGCGTTGATCCGGCTCAACAACACCCTGGTGGGGTCCGGTCAGTTTGCAGCGGAGTTCGATATCAAGAGCCGTGCGGTGAAGGTCGAGACCTTCAAGGTCGGCACTGCCATGAGCGAGCGCGCTTTTGTCTACGTGAAGCTGGCGCTGCTCAGCGGCCGTTCGCCCGAGATCAAAAAGCAGCTGTCGCAAAGTCTGTTGGCCGTGCTGCAGGACCTCTGCGAATGGCCGGCCGGGGTCGAAGTGCAGTTGTGTGTCGAGCTGGTCGACATTGATCGCGAGTCCTACAGCAAAACCGCCATCGGCGCGTAGGAATCAGACTGTCTCCAGTTCGCTGCACACTTTGATCACCTGCTCGCGCAGCCAGACGTTGGCGCTGTCCTGGTCGACGTTCTGGCTCCACTGCATGTCGAGGGTGAAGCCCGGCAAACCGTTTGGCGCCTCGCAGTGATTGAACACCGCCTCATTGGTCAGCAAACGCTGAATGCGCCGGGGCAGGGTGAGGATGAAGTCAGTGCCGGTGATCATCTTCAACGCTGCGCTGTAACTGTTCGAACGTGCCACGATCTGGCGCTTCTGCGCCTGTCGCGCCAGCCAGCCGTCGACCATGTTGGTGGTCGACGTCCACGGCGTCGGGAACACATGCCGACGTTCGGTAAAGGCTTGCAGACTCAGACGCGGCTCCAGTGGCGTGGCGCGTTTGTCGAAGACGCAGACCAGATCATCTTCAAGCAGCATCCGCGATTTCAAGTCGGTGTGATGACGGTGGAAGTTGGGACCGAAACTGATCACCAAGTCGAGTGTGCCGTCGCGCAACTCATCTGCCGGCACATCGGTTTCAAACTTGTGCATGTTAACCATCACCGGCAAATCATCGAAGTCGAAGCGCTTCAACAGGCGCGGCAGGATCAATTGCTCGAAGTATTCCGGGGCGCAGATATTGAAGGTGACCGCTTGTTGGGTCGGGTCGAACACCGGGGCACCGGCGTGACACAAATTGATGCTTTCGAGGATCTTCTGCACATGGCCGTACATGCTGCTGGCCTTGTAGGTCGGGCGCATGCCGGTGCGGGTATTGATGAACAGTTCGTCTTCGAAACTGGTGCGCAGTTTTTTCAGGCAGTAACTGACCGTGGACTGACTGACACACAGCGTTTCCGACACATCGGTGACGCTGCTCTGCTCATACACGGCGATAAACACCATGAGATCCTGCATGTCGAGCTTTCGAAGCAAGTTACTGTTCAGCATCCGTTCCGTCCCGCTGTGCTCCTTGCGCTGAATCCGCGCAAACGTGTGCGAACGATCCTAGCGGAACGATGGTGCCAGGACAAAGCCTTGTAGGACGTTTCACGGACAGTTGTGGGACAGAAAGTTTTAGCAACACGACGTCATGCTTCAAACCGCGAAAAGATGGCCAGAAGCCTTTAGCCCGATCAGGAAAAATGCCGCGCGTAGTGCCGTGGATCGAAGCGCAACACCATCAGCAGCATCACCACCATGACGGCAGTCAACGACCACCACGCCCACTCGAAGCTGCCCAGTTGATCGCGGATCATACCCGCCATCAGCGGCGAGAGGCCGGCAATCAGATAGCCAATGCCCTGCACGAACGCCGTCAGGCCGCCCGCACGTTGCGGGTTGTCGAGGTGATCGAGCGAGACAATCAGGCTCATCGGGAACAACCCGCCGATGCCCAGGCCCAGCAGACACGGCCAAAGCAGGCTGAGGTGCTGCGGGCTGAGGATCAACCCACAGAAGCCGGCAATGATCAGCCCGAGCAGGGCCATCAGCACCCCGCGCCGGTCGCGGCGGCGATTGGCGACGGCGGGCACCACCAAACCGGAAATTACCTCCATGGCCGTCAGAAAACCTAACAGCAGGCCGGCGTTTTGTTCGCTCCAGCCTTTTTCCACGTAGTAAGGCGCCAACCATGCCAGCACGCAGGTGTAGGACGCCGTCCCCAAACCGAAGAACAGTGCGAGTAACCAGGCGCGGGAATTGCCGAAAAAGGATTCTTTTTTTGTCACCCGGGGCGTGGCGGGCGGCAGGTTGGCGCGCTGCGTCCAGCCGAACACCAAGGCCAGCAGCGACAGTCCGGCCCAGATGGCCAGGCCCACACGCCAACTGCCGGTTTGCATCATCACCAAGGGTGCGAACGAGGCTGCAATCGCTGCGCCGCCCATGATCGAGGTGACATACAGGCCCATGCACAGCGCCACGTTGTCGGCGAAACGCGATTTGATCAGCGCCGGCATCAACGCCTGAATCAGCGCGATGCCCACACCCGCCAGCACAGCGCTGGCAATCAATTGCGCAGCAGAGTCGACAAACAACCGCGCCAACGTTGCCAGACCAATGATCAGCAGCGACAGCAGCACCGTACGCTGTTCGCCCAGACGCTGACTGATGCCTATAGCGAAAAACATCGCCAGTCCCATCGCCATGACCGGCAGCATGGTCAGCAGCGAGGCGAGGCTGAAGCTCAATGGAATATCGCCGCGAATGGCCGAGAGCAATGGCCCGATGGCCGCCATCGACGGCCGCAGATTCAGCGCGACCAACACAATGGCGAGCATCAGCCAGACGGTGGAGCGAGAGGTGGTGCGCACGTTTTCCATCATCAAACCTTTGATACCTGAGGTCGACGATTAGGCGCGCGACCCGCAGAGCCGGGCAAACCAGAAAATCCACGCCCGTGCCTAAAAATCAAATACCCCGCCCTGTAGGAGCTGCCGAAGGCTGCGATCTTTTGATCTTGCTGTTAAAAAAACAAAATCAAAAGATCGCAGCCTTCGGCAGCTCCTACACGGTTAAGTTTTTGCTGATTAATCCGGCGCCAACTAATCGTTGGCGTCTTTTTCACAAAAAATTGATGGTTGCCTGCCTAAAGTTTGTCATGCCTTGGTTAATGAATTTTTCACAATTAACCCGTGGCCAGTCTTTTCAGGAATAGCCCACCTTTATGTTGAAGTTAAAAGCCGTGCGCCCGGAATGGGTGACGTTGATTGCCAGCGCCTTTCTTTTGATCGGCTGCAACTTTGTCCTCTGGCAGCATCTGTTCGAGATCACTGCCGCCGATGGCAAGGGTATCGCCATGCGCGTGGCTTTCGGGCTGATGATCCTGGCGGCGTTCAACATCGTACTGACCCTTCTGGCCTTTCGTCCGCTGCTCAAGCCGCTGTTGACCCTGATCTTTCTGATCAGCGCCGGCGTGGCGTATTTCATGAGTCAATATGGCGTCATGATCGATGCCGGGATGTTCCGTAACTTTGCCGAGACCAATGCAACGGAAGTGCGTGATCTGCTCTCGTTGAAGTTGTTTGTTTATATGTTGTTGCTCGGTGTTTTACCGTCGTGGTTATTGTGGAAAGTGCCGGTCAATTATCGTCGCTGGCACCGTGAGTTAATCAGCAAAGTTATTGTCAGTGTGGCCTCGGTAGCGGTTATTGGCGGGGTGGCATTGGCCAACTATCAGGGCTTGTCCTCGCTGTTTCGCAATCACCACGAAATTCGCTTGATGCTAGTGCCGAGCAACTACATCGGCGCGTCGGCCGGTTACCTGCGTGAGCAAGTGGTCTCGGCGCAGCAACCGTTCATCAAGATCGGCGAAGACGCCCAGCGCAATCCCGACCTGAAACTTCAGCCGCGCAAATCCCTGACCGTACTGGTGGTCGGTGAAAGCGCTCGTGCCGAGAACTTCGGTATTCTCGGTTACGACCGCGACACCACGCCGAAACTGGACAAGGAAGCCGGGCTGATCGCCTTTACCGATGTGCACTCCTGCGGTACGGAAACCGCGGTTTCGGTGCCGTGCATGTTCTCCAACATGGGCCGCAAGGACTACGACGCGAGCAAGGCGAAGAATGAAGAGGGCCTGCTCGATGTGCTCCAGCGTGCCGGTATCGATGTGATCTGGCGCGATAACCAGTCCGGCTGCAAAGGCACTTGCGATCGGGTCACGCTGCAGGACGTCAGCAACTTGAAAGACCCGGCGTTGTGCGCCAACAGCGAATGCCGCGACGAAATCCTGTTGCAGGGTTTGCAGAGCTTTATCGACCATCTGGACAAAGATACCGTGCTGGTGCTGCACCAGATGGGCAGCCACGGCCCGGAATATTTCAAGCGTTATCCGAAGGAGTACGAGCACTTCACCCCAGTCTGTGAAAGTAACGCACTGAACAATTGCAGCCGCGAAAGTATCGTCAACGGCTACGACAACACCCTGGTGTATACCGACCATGTGCTGTCGAGCCTGATCGATGTATTGCGCAGCAGTCAGGACAAAGTCGATACCGCGATGTTGTATCTGTCGGACCACGGCGAATCGTTGGGCGAGTACAACTTGTTCCTGCATGGCACGCCTTACATGCTGGCGCCGGAACAACAGAAGCATGTCGCGATGCTGGCGTGGTTCAGTGACAGTTATCAGAAGGCCTATTCGGTCGACACCCATTGCCTGCAGATGAGCCGCGACAAACCGCTGAGTCAGGACAACCTGTTCCACTCGATGCTTGGCCTGCTGGAAGTGAAGAGCTCGGTCTATCAGCCCGATCTGGACCTGTTCGCCGGGTGCCGCGGCGCGGTGATCGACGGCGTCCTGGCCAAAGACTGAACCCCGCCCCCTGTAGGAGCTGCCGCAGGCTGCGATCCTTTGATCTTGCCGTTAAAAACAGGATCAAAAGATCGCAGCCTGCGGCAGCTCCTACAGGTAATGGCTCTGCCTGCAACGTGTGTAAGACTATTCTTTCCCTTGGGCAGGACATTTCGTTACAGCTCTTGCCCTTCGCAGGCGCGTAAATCGCCGGTGGCGATATATACTGCGCGCCATTCTTCAAGGGAGAGCCGTGTGGCCATCGATATTCACTGGATTCGCGACAACGAAAGCCTCGCGCAGTTTTGCGCCGAGTGGCAGCAGCTGCCGTTCGTTGCCCTCGACACCGAATTCATGCGGGTCGACACCTTCTACCCGATTGCCGGTCTGTTGCAGGTCGGCGACGGCAAACGCGCCTACCTGATCGATCCGTTGACCATCAACGCCTGGCAACCGCTGGCGGCGCTGCTGGAGAACCCGGCGGTGCTCAAAGTCCTGCACGCGTGCAGTGAAGACCTTGAAGTGCTGTTGCGCCTGACCGGCAGCCTGCCGGCGCCGCTGTTCGACACACAACTGGCGGCCGCTTACCTGAACCTCGGTTTCTCGATGGGCTACTCGCGGTTGGTGCAGGCAGTCCTCGGCATTGAATTGCCGAAGGGCGAAACCCGTTCCGACTGGTTGCAGCGCCCGCTGTCCGACACGCAAATCAGCTACGCCGCCGAAGACGCCGTGCATCTGGCGGAAGTTTTCGTACAACTGCGGCCGAAACTGTCTGACGACAAATTCGCCTGGGTGCTGGAGGACGGTGCCGAACTGGTCGCCAATCTGCGCCGCGAAACCGATCCATACGGGGTTTACCGCGACGCCAAACTGGCGTGGAAACTCTCCCGCGCGCAACTGGCGGTACTGCGTGAGCTCTGCGCCTGGCGTGAAACGGAGGCGCGTGCCCGTGACCTGCCGCGCAACCGCATTGTCCGCGAGCACTCGCTGTGGCCGCTGGCCCGCACGCAACCGGACAATCTCGCGGCGTTGGGCAAGATCGAAGACATGCACCCGCGTACCGTGCGTCAGGACGGCCAGTTTCTGCTTGATCTGATCAAGCGCTCTGGCAGTGTGGGGCCTGATCAATGGCCGCCCGCTGTGCCGGAGCCGTTGCCGGTCGAAGCCGCTGCACTGATCAAACAGCTGCGTGCATTGGGTCAGGCTGAGGCCGAGCGTCTGGACATCGCGCCGGAACTGATGCTGCGCAAGAAAACCCTCGAAGCCCTGGTCAAAAGTGGCTATCCCGAGGGTCCTTACCAATTGCCTGAGTCGTTGCGTGGCTGGCGCCGCGAACTCATGGGCCAGACGCTGCTCGACAGCCTGGCCACCGCCGGAGAACAGCCTTGAAGCGTATTTGCTCTATTTACCAAAGCTCGAAGCGCAAGGGCATGTATCTCTATGTGCTCAAGAGCGATGAGTTGGAACGCGTGCCCGAGGCCCTGATGGCGGCCTTCGGCAAAGCCATATTTACCTTCAGTCTGGTGCTGACGCCCGAGCGTAAACTGGCCAGCGAAGACATCGTTGTGGTGCTGGAAAACCTCGACAAGCAGGGCTATCACCTGCAAATGCCGCCGGCTGAGGACGAGTACATCGAGCACTTGCCCGAAGAGTTGCTGCGACGCAACGACCCGGTCTGATCCGCGAGGCTCTATTCTGGGCCTCGGTTAACCCTGGAACTGTTTTTACCGCGATGGCCGACCGAAATCCGGTGGCCGTCTGCACGGTTTGCGAAAGGTTTGAAGATGCGCGTTCTGATTGCTGAACACGACCACGCGATATACGCCCGCTTGCTGCGTCAGGCAGCGCCCGAGCTTGAAGTGCTGACCAGCGGCGACTCTGCCGAACTGGCGCGGCTGGCGACGGATTGCCCGGTGTGGCTGGGGCAACCGGATCTGCTGGCAACCCTGCTGCGGCAGGGCCATCAACCGCAATGGCTGCAATCGACCTGGGCGGGCATCACGCCGCTGCTGGCCGACGGCTTGCGCCGCGATTATCGCCTGACCCGGGCGGTGGGGATTTTCGGCCAGGTGATGGCCGAGTACGTGCTGACCTACATGCTCGGTCACGAGCGCGAAGTGTTGGCGCGGCTGGTCAGCCAGGTCGAGCGCAAGTGGGATAACCGCACCGGCCAGAGTCTGGTCGGGCGCAAAGTCCTGATCGTCGGCACCGGTGACATCGGCCAGAGCGTGGCGCAGTTTCTGCTGCCGTTCGGCGTCGAGCTGTACGGCATCGCCAGCAGTGCCCGCGAGCAGGCGCCGTTTGTCGAAGTCGGTTCGATGGCGGATCTGCCGCGTCTGGTCGGCGAAGTCGATTACGTGGTCAATCTGCTGCCGAACACCGAACACACCCACGATATCTACGACGCGGCGCTGTTCAAGCAATTCAAGCCGACCGGGTTGTTCATCAACGCCGGGCGCGGTGTGGCGGTGGTGGATGCGGATCTGGTCGAAGCCTTGAAGGAAGGGCATCTGGCCGGTGCAGTCATCGACGTTTGCCGTCAGGAGCCATTGCCGCAACGGCATCCGTTCTGGACTGCGTGGGGCTTGCTGCTGACCGGGCACAGCTCGGCACCGACATCGCCGGCGTTGATGGTGCAGTTGTTTGTCGACAACCTGAAGGCGTATCAGGCGAGCGAGGCGTTGCGCGGGGAAGTGGATTTCAATCGCGGCTACTGATCCCCTCGCTTCAGATCGTTCCCACGCTCTGCGTGGGAATGCCTCAAGGGACGCTCCGCGTTCCAATGGGACGCAGAGCGTCCCGGGCTGCATTCCCACGCAGAGCGTGGGAACGATCAACTCCTGTAGGAGCTGCCGAAGGCTGCGATCTTTTGCTTTTAGAGGGTGAAGTCGCCTTCAACTGCCAGTTCGCTCAGCGGGCGGCGCGGGCTCGGCTCTTCGCGCGCTTGCAGGTACTCGGCCAGCGTTGCCTTGTCACCCAACTTGCCCACCGCAACCGCCGCATGCAGCGCATAACCTTGCGGAATATTCAGTTCCTTGCGCGTCAGCTCCTGATCGAACCCGGCCATGCCGTGGGTGTGCCAGCCGCTGAGACTCGCTTGCAGCGCCAGATGGCCCCACGCCGAACCCGTGTCGAAGGTGTGCCACAGTGCCGGAGTTTCTTCAGTGGCGCCCGGGGCAGTGAAGGTGGTTTTTGAAATCACGATCACCAATGCCGATGCATGCTGCGCCCAGCTACGGTTGAACTCGTTGAGCAGGCCCAGATAACGCTGCCAGTTCGGCGTGTCGCGGCGTGCGTAGAGGAAACGCCATGGCTGCGAGTTGTACGCTGACGGTGCCCAGCGCGCGGCTTCAAAGAAGCTCAGCAGGGTTTCTTCCGGGATCGCTTCACCGGTGAAAGCGCGCGGCGACCAGCGGTCAGTGAATTGCGGGTGAATGGCGTATTCGGCAACGCGAGGGTTGGCACTCATCGAGAGATTCCTTGCTACGGTTGAATAAGAGATTCGAACGAAAACCCGGCGGGATCAGTTGCGCTGAACGATGAGGGTTTTCCGAGCCTGAGGGTTCACCGGCGTGTAACGCGGTCGAGCGTTAATGGCACTGGGGCAGGGCTCCTTGCGACAGGCAAAACTACTTGCCTGCACAAAAGCTGACAAGCCCTATGCAACCGATAGTCGCCAGCGCTTGGCCGACAAGGCCTTGGGCACTAGACTGGCGGCCTTTTCACCACCTGATGTTGATGCTTGAGCCATGGCCGCCGAAGTCGAACCGTTCTGGAAACACAAAACCCTCGATCAGTTGAATCACCAGGAATGGGAATCGCTGTGCGACGGCTGTGGTCTGTGCTGCCTGCAAAAGCTCGAGGATGAAGAAGACAACAGCGTCTATTACACGCGCATCGCCTGCAAACTGCTCGACCTGAACACCTGCCAATGCAGCGATTACCCGAATCGCATCAAGTTTGTCCCCGACTGCATTCAGCTCACGCCGGGCCAGGCTGAAGAATTCAAATGGCTGCCGCCGACCTGCGGGTATCGTCTGGTCAGCGAGGGCCAGGACCTGCCGCTGTGGCATCACTTGGTCTGCGGCGACCGTGACGCGGTGCACCGCGAGCGGATTTCCCAGTCCGGGCGCATGCTCGCCGAGGGCAGCGTGCCGGAAGACGATTGGGAAGATCACCTGATTTTCCGCGCGGGTTAACTGAACAATCTGTAGCGAGGGAGCTTGCTCCCGATCATTCGGGCCTGCGAGCAGGCTCGCTAGCCACAAGGAGTGTGTATGGCTGTGGGATTGCCTCAGGCGCTGCTCGTCGTACTGCTGGCGCTGAGCGCACCGGTATGGGCGGCGCAGAAAGTCGACCTCGATTACCACGTGCGCCTGTTGCCGCAAAGCGATCAGGCCGAAGTGCGCCTGACCCTGGCCAAAGGCGAAGCCGTGCGCAGCCTCGATTTCGACCTCGGCGACGGCAGCCATTACAGTGATTTCAAGGCCGACGGCCAATGGCTGCTGACGCCGGGCACACACGCTCGCGGCGTCTGGCGGCCGACCCGTGACAAGGCCAGCCTGACCTACCGCGTACGCATCAGCCACGGTCGCAAGAACGGCAGCTTCGACACACGCATGACCCCGAGTTGGGCGTTGATGCGCGGCGACGAGTTGGTGCCGCCGGCCAAACTCGATCAACAGGACGGCAGCGAACTGGTCGCGCGCCTGCAATTCGAATTGCCCGAAGGCTGGAAAAGCGTCGAAACCGCATGGCCACGTATCGGCAAAAACAAGTTCCGCATCGATAACCCGTCACGGCTGTTCGACCGCCCGACCGGCTGGATGCTCGCCGGCCACCTCGGCAGTCGCCGCACGCGACTGGGCGAAACCGAAGTCACCGTGGCTTCGCCGCAAGGGCAGGGCATGCGCCGCATGGACGTGCTGACGTTGCTGACGTTCGTCTGGCCTCAGGTGCAGGCGGTTTACCCACGGCATCCGGCGAAACTGTTGATCGTCGGCGCCAATGACCCGATGTGGCGTGGCAGCCTTGGCGCGCATGAATCGATCTTCGTGAATAGCCGATTGCCGCTGGTCAGTGAAAGCGGCAGCAGTGCATTGGTGCGGGAGTTGGCGCAGGTGTTCGGACGGATCAATGACGAGCAGCGCAGCGACTGGATCAGCGAGGGTTTTGCCGAGTATTACGCGATCGAACTGGTGCGCCGCGCCGGTGGCATGAGTGATGAGCGCTATCAGGGTTTGCAGGCGAAACTGGCCAAGGACAGTCAGAAAGTCACGACGTTGCGTGGCGCGCAGATCAGCCCGGCGCAGGTGTCAAAAGCGGTGATTTTGTTGCAGGAGCTGGATCGCGAGATTCGTCTGAAAACGCGCAACAAGCGCTCGCTGGATGATGTGTTGCGCGGGGCGATGCATTTGGGGACGGTGAGTACTAAAGAATTTGTGCGACTGGCTGAGAGTGTGCTCGGCGAGTCCTCGAAAGTCCTGGATACCGAGTTACTGCAATAAAGATCAAAAGATCGCAGCCTTCGGCAGCTCCTACAGGGAAATGCATTCCACATGTAGGAGCTGCCGAAGGCTGCGATCTTGTGCTTTTAAACCCCGGCTTTCGGCGATTTCACTGAATCATTGCCGGTCACCGTCGCCGAGCTGGTCGCTGCTTCGGCATTCGCCTTCAGCTTGCTCAACTCTTCCCCGGCACGCTCGATCTTCGCCCGCACGTTGTTCATGTCCTGACGACTCTTCTCGATCAGACTCTTCACCGAGCTGTGCCCGGTAATCCCGCGGGCCATGGCCACGCCGCCGATCGCCACCTGAATCAGACCGAACACACCGCCACGGCGCAGGCCCTTGCCGACCATGATCACGCCACCGGCCAATGAGCCGATGCGCTCCCAGCCTTCGACGTTCTGCTCGGAACGGCTTTGGAACGGGGTGGATTCGATACGCTCGACGCGTTTGAGCTCGGTCATGATCTTTCTCCAGGCAATGAATAATGGATAAACAAGCTGACTGCGCAAGCGGCCAGCTTGTTCCATCGGATGTTCGACGCTTTAGCGGAATTTTGGCCCGGAGCGGGTGTTCAAGCCTTTGGCCATGCGGTCGTAGAGCACGACGTTGACCGTGGCGGCGAGGTTCATGCAGCCGGTGGTCGGGATGTACACGACGTCTTCGCACCAGTCGCGGATTTCTTTATCCAGCGAGCCGTCTTCCGGGCCGAAGATGTACAGGGCGCGATCCGGGTGGGTGTATTCCGGCAGCGGGCGGGCGCCCTCGACCAGTTCCACGGCAACCGGTACGCAGTTGAGCGGGAGAATCTTTTTCAGATCGTCGATGCCGATCAGCGGGATGTCGTAGTGCACGCGCTTGGTGTCGGTGACGAAATCGGCGGCGCGTTCATAACGCTTGCCGGTGTAGAACACCGATGCCACGCCATAGCAGCCTGCGGCGCGCATCACCGAACCGACGTTCTCCGGTGATTTGGGGTTATACAAACCAATGCAGCTGTACCGTTTGTCTGCCACGAGCGGGGTGCCTTCGGGAAAAAAGAGCGCGATTATACGGGGATTGGGGGAGTGCGGGCAGATTCGAGATCTGCGGTGTCTGGCAGGGCCTCATCGCTGGCAAGCCAGCTCCCACAGGTTTCCTGGATACACACAAAATTTGTGAACGAGCCTGATCACTGTGGGAGCTGGCTTGCCAGCGATGGGGCCAGTTCAGGCGATGAAGATCATTAATCTTCTTTTTTCATCAGCCCGGCGAGGGCGGCAAACGGGTTGTGCGTCGCCTTGGCAATCTTCGGCGTGCTCAACGAGCCTTCGCTGAAGTACTGCTGATCGGTATACCGCGAATGTTCGTTGTCGTGGCAATACAGGCACAACAATTCCCAGTTCGAGCCGTCTTGCGGGTTGTTGTCGTGGTTGTGATCGCGGTGGTGCACGGTCAGTTCGCTCAGGCGCTTGCCGGAAAATTCACGGGTGCAGCGGCCACAGACGTGCGGGTACATCTTCAGGGCCTTGTCGCGGTAGCCCATTTCCTTGTCGCGCTGGTTGTCAGCGAGGATGCGATCCAGCTTCGACGTATTGGTTGGGGTGGACGAACTCATGGGTTCACCTTTGTAAAAGACTAATGACGGTTATGCGCAGAGTTTAGCTCAGCCCTTGAGCTTCTCGGCAATCCAGATTGTGTGCCGCGTGCCCTTGTTGCCGTGGGCGAAGACCTGGACCTCTTCGGCCTTGAAACCGGCCTTCTTCAATTTGTCGGAAAACAGCCGATCAGCGCTGGCTGACCAAACGGCGAGCACGCCTTTGGGCCGCAGTGCCTTGGCGCAGGCATTCAGACCGGCGGCGGAGTACAACCAGCTGTTGGCCTTCTGGGTCAGACCTTCGGGGCCGTTGTCGACGTCGAGCATGATCGCGTCGAAGCCGTTCGGTTCGCTTTGCAGCACCTTGGCCACATCTTCCTGACGGATGACGGTGCGCGGATCGAGCAACGGCCGGCCAGACTTCTCGCCGAGGGGGCCACGGTTCCACTCGACCACGCCGGGCACCAGTTCTGCGACCACCACTTCGGCGGTCTTGCCCAGATGCTTGAGCGCCGAGGCGAGGGTGAAACCCATGCCCAAGCCGCCGATCAGCACCCGCGAATTCGGTCGGCCAGCGACTTTGCGGCACGGAATCTCGGCCAGCGCATCTTCGGAGCCGTGCATGCGCGTGTTCATCAATTGCCCGCCGTCGCCGCCCTGGATCTTGATGACGAAATCCTCGCCATACTCGAAAAGGCACAGGGCACCGCCGCTTTCAGGGATCGGGGTGGTGTCGAGCAGAACGAAACGTTTCATGGAAATCTCTACAAGGGGGAAGGCAAGCAGGCCCGTTGGGAGTAGCCTGAGCGCAGACTAGAGGCCAAACGGAGCCCTTAATGAAGCGCACCATTCTAACGGTCATTGCCCTGGCCGCGCTTACGATTACTGTAGCGCAGGCGCAACAGACGATTCCGCTCAGCCCGGCGCCGCAACCCGGCTCGCCCGGTACCGCAACGCCGACACCGTATCCGCAGATCACCCCGATCAACATTCCCAAGTCGGGCGCCGGCAGTGGCAGCCCGCCGCTGGTGCCAATCGAAATGCCCAGCCCGCCGAGCAAGGATCAACCGGTGCAAGGCATTGAGCCGACCGGCACCAAGGCAAAATCCCCCGGCGGTTAAACCTGTTGCGCCGCTAATTGACCGTCGGCCATGCGCAGGCGTTTCGACAGCGAAACAGCGAGGGCACGGATGATCTTCGCGGCGATTTTCGGTGCGTCGTTGAGCATTTTTTCCAGGGAGTCTTTGCCGAGGTTGAGCAACTGACAGTTGCTCGCGGCGATGCAGGTAGCCGAACGGCGTTCACCGTCGAGCACGGCCATTTCGCCAAAGGCTCGACCGCTGCGCAGGGTGGCCATGGTGATGACCTGGCCGTCGGGCCCGGTTTTCTGCACGGCGACCTGACCGGTGTGGAGGATGCACATGAAACTGCCGGCATCGCCCTCACGGAAAATCGCCTCGCCTTCAGCCACGGTGCTGATGCTGAAATAGCCGGAAGCGGCCGCAAAGTCGGCCAGTTGCAATTGATCGAACAGGCCACAGTCCATCAGCCAGTCGCGGATTTCGTTGTTCAGGAAGGTCGGTTCTGACATGTCAGTGCGGTCTTATTCTGTTGTCACGGATTCCAGGCATTACACAGTCCCCATGTAGGAGCTGCCGAAGGCTGCGATCTTTTGATCTTGATTTTTTAAAAGGCAAGATCAAAAGATCGCAGCCTTC